>NZ_JAXIOO010000026.1:0-45275 GCF_049311065.1 Arthrobacter sp. 7Tela_A1
CCACCCCCCACCGGGCGTTTACGTTGGCTCCCCCACGTAGGCGGCCGGCCCCACGGCGGGCCCCGCACCCCGCCGGGGCCCGCGTTTTGTTAGTGCTGGGTTACTGGCTTAGCGGCTGCACTTCACTGCGCCGTAGGACGCGGTGTAGTCGACCTTTTCAGCCTTGCCCTTACCGAGGAACTTGTAATGGGCGGTCAGTTCAGCGGCCGGAACGGACAGCTGGCGGGTCTTGATGACCGCCGTCGTCGTTTGTCCCGGCTCGAGCTTCATGACCTTGGCGTTGCCGTGCGGCGACTTGATGTCGATGTCCGCGCGGCGGTCGCCGTTGTTGGTGAGGGTCACCGTGATCTCAGCCTTGAACGCATTGCACTTGCTCGCGGCGCTGACCGGGTTGACGACCTTCGCCGGAACGGTGATCGGCAGGACCTCGGCGCGGTCACCCAGTCCGGCGTTGCCGCTCAGGTCGCCGGTCGCGTTGTGCAGGTGCAGGAACAGGGCTGAAGCCTCCGCGGTGTCCTGACTGCGGTTCACCGTCAGCTTTCCGCCGTCGACGTCGGCAAAGAGTGCATCCGGCGAACCGCCGGAGAACCAGAGTGCCGGGTTGGCGGCGTCGAACGGAATGAACTCCGTCGAATCCACCGGGACGGTCTGTCCGTCGTCGTTGACGTTGTACAGGCTCCACGTCACCACCTTGTACTGCATCGGAAGTGACTCGGCTGCGGGGTCCAGCCCCAGGGCAGCCACGGAGACCGGGAGGGTCACGGCGTTGCTGTCGAAGGTGTTGGAGTCGGTGTTGCCCAGCAGGCCGTTGGCGCCGGTCTGGTCCACCAGGGTGATGGTGCCGTCCGGGTTCAGGCGGTAGGTCGAAACCAGGACAAGGTCCAGGTCATCGGCGCGGCCGGTGACGACCAGGAAGTCCGCCGCACCGTCCATGTTTGTGTCGATCTCGACGTTGACCTCGTTGTGGCCGCCCAGGATGGGCCAGTTCTCCCACGTGCTCAGGCCAAAGTTCACGACGGCGTCGAGCGGGTCGCCGCCGGCTGCCTTGACGGAAGGGATCGTCGAAGATGCTCCGACTGCCGAAAGATCCATCGAGTTCATGGATTCGAGCGCCAGGTCATCGCGCTTCTCGCTTTGTGCTCCCAGGACCAGGGGTGATACCAGGGAAAGGTAGGTCGAGGTGTCGGAACCCTGGAGCAGGCTGCGGCCCGTCAGGGTGACGTCAGCGGAGAGTGCCTCGGAATCAGCGAAACTGATTTCCGTGCCTGCGCTCATGTCGGACGTCGGCTTGGGAGCCGAGTAGACCGGAACCCGGAGCGTCGGAATGCCGGCGCTTGCGAGCTGGACGCGGCCGGAGACATCGGCAAGGAACTGCCGCGGCAGGCCAAGCTGCTCAGTGTCAGCTGCAGGGTCGATGGTCTTGGCCAGGGCCGTCGGATCAGTGACCGTGAGCGTTACGTCCACAGTTGCCTTGGCGTTGGCGCCAACGCTGACGCTGGGAGCCGTGGTGATTTCCACGCCGGGCATGGTGGATGCCGGCAGGTAGCTGACATCAAAGTTGCGCGGGCGGTCCGACTTGTTCTGGACCGTGACCTTGCGGGTAACGGTCAGCGCATCGGCGCCAACCTCCAGGACACCGAAGTTGACGCTCGTGAGCGTCTGGTCCTCGGAGTCGTAGGCCATGACCTTGGAGTTCACGGCGTCAAGGACATCCACGCGGCCGGAACCGACACGGTTAGGACCGTGCACGGCGCCGTTGGCGGCCAGGACGTCATGGGTGGCCGTGTTCATGATGGTGTTCTTGACCTCGTACGGGCTGTAGTCCGTAGCGGCGTAGAGCAGGGCAGCCAGGCCGGCGACGTGCGGCGTAGCCATGGAGGTACCGCTGCTTACCGAGGCGCCGTTGCCGGAACCGACGTTCGCTGAGCCGATCGACGAACCGGGGGCAGCGACGTCGGGCTTCACCACGCCGTTGGAGCCGTGCAGGCCGCGGGAGGAGAAGGAGCTCACCGTGTCCAGCGCGTTGGAGGGGCCGGTGGCGGTGCCCATGAACGCAGGGTCGAGGCGCACAGCCAGGGAACCCTCGACGGCGGCGGGACGCAGCCGTTCGGAGGACTCACGGTTGAGCTGGATGCCAGGAAGCGTGGTGTTGCCGCCGATTCCGGCGTCGAACACGTCGCGGGGAGAGTCCAGGACGACGCCGGTTGCGCCGGCAGCCTCTGCGTTGTTGAACCGGACGCCTGAACCACAGGGGAACGCGCCGTTTTCGTCTTCCCACTGGATCCAGACCCATTTGTCAGTCAGGGAACCGGCCGGGAAAGCGGTGCAGCCGAAAGCATTGGACGCAGGGGCCACCACGACGTCGCCGGTCAGCCGTTCAGGAGAAACGGCGGGATCCGAGTAGTTGAAGTTCACGGAGTACTGTCCGGCAGCGGTGGTGGTGCCCGTGGATTCCTCAGCGCTGATGATTTCGGCGCGGTCCAGCGAAATCTGCGAACCGATGGAGCTGGCCACAGTCAGGGAGGACTTTGCGTTGCCGGGGGAACCGCCAACGTTGTAGACGTCGCCGGCGTTGCCGGAAGCGACTACGGAGAGGATGCCCTGCTCGGTCAGCTTGTCCACGATGTCATTCTCGGGATCATCGACAGGGGCGTAGTCGGAGCCCAGGGACATGTTCACGACCTGCGCGCGGTCGGAGAAGTCGCCGTCGCCGTTCGGGTCAAGGACGTAGTCAAGGGCCTGGCCCACTACCTCGGAGGAACCCGTGCAGCCGAAGACACGGATGCTGACCAGCTGCGCTTCCGGAGCGGAACCCGGGCCGATCCGCATGTCGTTGACGTCCGCCGCTGTCAGCGAGGAGTAATCGCCCTTGAACGTGGCGCCGTCAGAGCCTGTTCCGTAGCCGGCGGCTGTGCCTGCCACGTGGGTGCCGTGGCCCTGGCAGTCCATCGGGTTGAGGTCCGGCTTGGGGATCGGCTGGTAGTCCGCCGCTGACGGGTCGGCGTTGTAGTCATCGCCCACCAGGTCGTAGCCGCCGATGAACTTGTCCGTGTCGATCAGGCCGCTGTCGGCAGCAGGGATAACCGGGGAAGCCTGGGCTGCCTCGTAGGCCTCGATGGTTCCGGGGCCGCCGAAGTCGCTGTGCGTGTAATCGATGCCGGTGTCCAGGACGGCGATGGTGACGCCGTTGCCGGTCTGCTGGCGCTCGACCCAGGTGTTAAGGGCGCGGGTATCAATATCCGCACCCTTGTTGTCGATTGTCTTGGGGACGATCCGGGTGATCTTCGCGACGTCGTCGCGCTCTGCCAGGGCCTTGATGGCTTCTGCATCGCCGACGATGCCCACGCCCGGAAGGCTGTTGGTGGTGGTGTAAAGGGTGCTTGCGTCCGCTTCCGCGGCCACCGATTCAGCCTGGGATTCAATGGCTGACCGGATCTGCTGGACCCGGGGAGCGTCAGCTACCGGCTCCCGCTTGCCTTCCTTGACTGCGTCCGGCTGGGTCTGCTCGAAGGCGCCTTCGCCGGTGAACTGGACGTAGACGGAGACTTCCCCGTCAACGCCGCGGAGGCTCGGGGATACCTTTTGCTCCGCAAACTTTTCAACCGTGAATCCCTGGGCAGCGCCATCGGCGCCTGTCGTTTCAGTTGCCTGGGCCGGTAGGCCAAGGCCTGCTGTGAGTGCGAGTCCGGCGACGGCGGCTGTTGCCGCTGCTCCCGGCCTGCGATGAATGGACCGTCTCATTGTGCTCCTTGAACGTTCCGCCGCGTGCTACCGGAAGAACGCCGTCGAAGACCTAGAGACTAGAGACTTGTAACGCCACCTGCCGGCTGCTGACACACGTGACAGCTTTCCCTTTGTGCCCCCAACCCCCGTTGCGGGGTGTCAGCATGCACCTTCGGCCCCCAAATTGCCTGCAGCCGTAGGCACACCCTAATCGAGCAAACGGGCACCGCAAAGATATTCGTTTATGAGGCTGTATTAACCCGTTTTCCCTTGACAGCGGCCATATTTCAAGTGCTAATGCTGCCCCGAAAGCCGCAATCTGTCCTGCGACATACAGCGTCTGTTGCTTGCGGCAACTCAGTGGCGGAACTAGCATGTGACTTGTCTCACCAACTATCTATGGACATAGATAGTTGGTTTCCATGTTTCGTTTGCAGAGGACCTCTCGTGACTGTTTCCGCCTCAAAGTCGACCACCACCGCCAAACTCATGTCCCACCCGCTCAACGCCTGGTACGTTGCGGCCTGGGATCACGAGGTCAGCTCCAAGGGAATCCTGGCCCGCACCGTCGCAGGCCGACCGCTGGCTATCTACCGCACCGCAGACGGACGCGCGGTTGCCCTCGCAGATGCCTGCTGGCACCGGCTGGCACCGCTCTCCCAGGGCAAGCTGATCGGCAAGGATGAGATCCAGTGCCCGTACCACGGCCTGCGCTACAACTCCGCGGGCCGCTGCACTTCCATGCCTGCCCAGGAAACACTGAACCCCTCCGCCACCGTTCCTTCGTTCCCCGTGGTGGAGCAGTACCGCTACGTCTGGGTCTGGCTGGGCGACCCCACCATGGCCGATCCCACCCTGGTCCCGGATATGCACCAGCTGGCCAGCCCGGAGTGGGCAGGCGACGGCGAGACGATCCACGCTCCCTGCAACTACCAGCTGGTGCTGGACAACTTGATGGACCTGACCCATGAGGAATTCGTGCACAGTTCCTCCATTGGCCAGGAAGAGCTCAGCGAATCAGAGTTCGAGGTCACGCACGACGAAAACTCCGTCACGGTGACCCGGTGGATGCACAACATTGATGCACCTCCCTTCTGGCTGAAGAACATGCGGGACAAGTTCCCCGGTTTTGAGGGCAAGGTGGACCGCTGGCAGATCATCCACTACTACTTCCCGTCGACCATCTGCATTGACGTGGGAGTTGCCGAAGCCGGTACCGGCGCTCCGGAAGGGGACAGGTCACGGGGCGTCAACGGCTACGTCATGAACACCATCACACCGGAGACCGAACGGTCCTCTCACTACTTCTGGGCCTTCATGCGCAACTACAGGCTGGACAGCCAGCTCATCACCACGCAGCTGCGCAACGGCGTCCACGGCGTCTTCGGCGAAGACGAGGCGATGCTGCAGGCACAGCAGGCCGCCATCGACGCCAACCCGGACTATGAGTTCTACAGCCTGAACATCGACGCCGGCGGCATGTGGGTCCGGCGCCTGCTGGAGCGAGCGCTGGAAGCCGAAGGCCGTCTGGCCGCGGCTCCCGGCGCCTGAGGGGACAGCGCCTGTGGCTGACTCCAATTCCCAGGTGTGGCAGCGCGGAACGGTGCACTCCGCCGAGGAGATTGCCGCCGGAATCCGGCGGATCGTCCTGCGCCCCGACATGCCCCATGCCGTCCGGCCCGGCGAGCACATAGACGTCCGGGTCCTGATCGGCGGTTCTGCCTCGATCCGCTCCTACTCAGTGGTTGATTCCAGTCCCGACGGCTCGGAGCTGGCGATCAGTGTTTTCCTCAGTCCAACGTCCAGGGGCGGGTCCGCGTTCATGCATCAGCTCATGCCCGGAGACGTACTGGAGATGACGCAGCCGCTGCAGAATTTCCCGCTGCGCGTGGGTGCTCCCAGCTACGTCCTGCTGGCCGGTGGCATCGGGATCACGGCCATCCTCGGCATGGCTGCGCTGCTCCGGCGACTGGGAGCGGACTACCGGCTGGTCTATGCGGCCCGGTCCCGCAAAGCCATGGCGTATGCCCGCGAGCTCGCCGCACTTCACGGTGAGCAGCTGGAGATCCATTTGGACGATGAAGGCACTGCCCTCGATGCGCGTGCCCTGGTCAACAATGTGCCCGAATCGGCCGAGCTCTACATGTGCGGTCCCATTCGGCTCATGGACGCCGTGCGGCGGTCCTGGATCGAACGCGGACTGGACCTGACCAACCTGCGCTACGAAACATTTGGGAACAGCGGATGGTTCGAGGCCGAACCGTTTACCGTGCGCGTTCCCCGCCTTGGCGTCCAAGCGACCGTCCATTCAGACGAATCGATGCTCGAAGCGCTCGAGCGTACCGGCCTGGACATGATGTTCGACTGCCGCAAGGGGGAATGCGGACTGTGCCAGGTCCGGATCCTGGACCTTGAGGGCCGGATCGACCACCGGGACGTCTTCTATTCCGACCGGCAAAAAGAACCCAATACCAAGATGTGCTGCTGTGTCTCCCGCGCGGTCGCGGACGAAGAGCGCACGACGCCGGCCACCGTCACCATCGACATTTCCTGAAAGGTCCATTGTGGACATCCGCAACAAAATTGATATCTCCGCTATGTCGCCCTATCAATGGGTCATCGTCGCCCTGGCCGCCTTCCTCAATGCCCTCGACGGCTATGACGTCCTGGCCATGGCGTTTACGGCAACATCCGTGACCGAAGAATTCGGCTTGTCCGGATCCCAGCTCGGCTGGCTCCTCAGCTCCGGCCTGATCGGCATGGCAGCCGGTGCCCTTGCCTTTGGGCCGTTCGCAGATCGCCTGGGACGCCGCCGGATGCTGCTGGCCGCCCTGGCGGTGAATGCACTGGGTCTTTTCCTGTCTTCGATTGCCGGCTCCGCACTGGAGCTGGGATTGTGGCGCATTATCACCGGACTCGGGGTGGGCGGCATCCTGGCCACCGTCACGGTGCTCACGAGCGAGTACTCCAACAACCGCTACCGTGGCCTGGCCGTGAGCATTTACACGGCAGGTTATGGCTTAGGTGCAACCTTGGGCGGGATGGGCGCAACGGCGCTCATCCCGGCTTTCGGCTGGCGCTCGGTCTTCCTGACGGGCGGGCTCCTCACGCTCGCCGCGCTCGTCCTGGTGGTTGCCCTCGTGCCTGAATCCGTGGATTACCTCCGCACCAGGCGTCCGGCCAATGCGCAGCGGGAACTGGAGCGCATTGTCCGCCGCCTGCGGATCCAGGGCCCGGTGGAACTCGGCAGCCCGCCGGCGTCCGAGGGACCGGGCAAGAACAGCGTGGCGCAGCTTCTGGGCAGCCGCTACCGTGCCACCACGCTGCTGCTTTGGTGCTCCTTCTTCCTCATCATGTTCGGCTTCTACTTCGCCAACTCGTGGACTCCCCGGCTCCTCGTGGAATCGGGCATGAGCGAGCAGCAGGGAATCATTGGCGGACTCATGCTGACGATGGGAGGGACGTTCGGCTCCCTGCTGTACGGAGCTCTCACCACCAAGTGGAATTCCCGGCTGACCCTGATCGCCTTCACCGTGCTGTCGGCCGGAACCCTGGTGCTGTTCATCACCACCACCTCGATCCCGGCCCTGGCCTTCTCGGCAGGCGTGCTGGTCGGCATGCTCATCAACGGCTGTATTGCCGGCCTCTACACGGTGACACCGCAGGCCTATGACTCATCGGTACGCACCACAGGCGTTGGCTGGGGCATTGGTGTCGGCCGCGTCGGCGCCATTCTCGCCCCCATCCTGGTGGGTGCGCTGCTCGATGCCGGCTGGACGCCCACGGCCTTGTATGTGGGCGTTTCCGCAGTCGTCGTGTTCGCCGCGCTGGCCCTCTTCAAGCTCCGCCTAGAAGCGGGCGCCCCCTCCGAAACGGTGCCGGGCTCCGAAGCCCGGCCGGAGCCGCAGCCTGCATCCGAACCGGCCGGCCAGGCGGGACGCTAGCCGTAGTGAAGCAGCGCGTTAGTTACGCATGAAGAGGAGGAGAGCTAGCAGCCGCTGCCGTCCACGGCGCAGGCACCGCCTTCGGATACGACGGGCTGTAGCGGCTGGTGGCTTTCCGTCCACGCCTGGGTGAGCGCCTGGGTGAATACCTCTTCCGGCTGTGCGCCGGAGATTCCGTACTTCCGGTCCAGCACGAAGAAGGGCACACCGCTGACGCCGAGAGCACGGGCTTCGGCAATGTCCGAGTTGACCGAATCGGTGTATTCGGTGCCGGACAGGATGTCCCGCACGGCTTCGGGATCCAGGCCGGCATCGGCGCCGATCCCGGCCAGTACATCGTGGCTGGAAATATCCAAGCCCTGCTCGAAGTGCGCCGCGAGGAGTGCTTCCTTCACCGCTGCTGCGGACTGGGCTCCGCGCAGGTCCCGGGCCAGATGGATGAGCCGGTGCGCGGTGAACGTATTGGCGACTTTCAGGTCGTCAAAGCGGTAGTCCAGGCCCACGCCGGCGGCCTGCTCAGTGACGTGCTGCAGCATCCCGGACACCTGTGCGGGATCCATTCCCTTGACCTTGCTCAGGTACTCGACTTCGGAGCCTTCGAAGCGCTCCGGCAGGCTGGGGTCCAGCTGGTAGCTGCGCCAGCGGACCTCCACCTCCGGTGCATGCTCGAAGCGGGACAGGGCAGCTTCAAAGCGCCGCTTGCCAATGAAACACCAGGGGCATCCGATATCGGACCAGATCTCTACCAACACATTTTCGGCAACAACTGCGTAGAGGATTTCTATTCCCGGGACAAAACCAAAGGGCCAGCGGTGCCGGGACGGCGCGGCTGACCCTTTGGTTGCCGGCAATTAGAGCGCAGGGCCGCTGCCCGCCCCGCCCTGCCAGAGGGCATCAAACGGGGTGTTGGAAGAGACACGGTTGCGGATGCCTTCGGTGACGAACGCCTTGGCTGTGCGGGCCGCATCCAGGGGCGAGGCACCCTTGGCCAGTTCGGCAGTAATGGCGGCGGCAAGGGTGCAGCCGGCACCGCTGACAGCAACCTCGCCAACCTTCGGTGCGCGCAGCACCTCCATGGTCTGGCCGTCAAAGAAGACGTCGACGGCGTCGTCGCCTTCCAGCCGCACTCCGCCCTTGGCGAGGACAATGGCACCGGAGGCCTCGTGGATGCGGCGGGCGGCTTCCTTGAGGTCCTCGACGGACTCGATGGAATCCATCCCGGAAAGGGACATGGACTCGAAATGGTTCGGGGTGACAAACGTGGCCAGCGGCAGGATCTGTGCCTTCAACGCCTGGTCGGTGTCCAGGGCGGCGCCGGGTTCCTGGCCCTTGCAGATGAGGACGGGGTCCAGGACGATGTTCTTCCACTCCTGGCTCTGCAGCGCCTTGGCGACGGTGTCGATGGTGGCCGGGGTGCCCAGCATACCGATCTTGACGGTGCCGAGGTCATAGGCCGTCTGGATCGCTTCGAGCTGGTCGGCGATGACCTGGGCATCAACCGGGACGAAGCGGTGGTTCCAGTTGTCCTTCGGGTCGAAAGAGACGATACAGGTCAGCGCTGCAATCCCGTACGTACCCAGTTCCTGGAAGGTCTTGAGGTCCGCCTGTGCACCCGCTCCGCCTGTGGCTTCAGAGCCGGCGATGGTGAGCGTGACGGAAGGTGCCGTATGTGTGTTGAAAGACATGGGACCATCTTCTACCTAAAAAGGCGCGGCCCGCCACCTTGAGGCGCTGCGGCCCTCCACTGTGTCAGGCGGGGTTTACCGCCGCGAAGCGGCCTAGACGCGCACATCCATGAGCTGCCAGACGGCCAGCCTTCCCAGGGCCGAGGAGACGCCGATCGCCAGCGCCATCAGCAAAGGCACCCCGACAGCCCCGGCGATGAGGCCGATCACCAGCCAGGCCAGCAGTGTTGGAACGACGAAGAACGCCAGGACATGCAGCCACTGGTTTGGGACCCCGCGAAGGAACAGGCCCAGCACGAGGCCCACCGGAGCAGCAGTGACGAGCCCGATTCCGGCTGCATAGAAGGCAGCGATGATGATGATCCAGAGGTAGCCCCAGAAGTCCCGCGACGTTCCCCAGCCGATCCCTACAGTGGCCATCACCGCGACAAGCAGGCAGGCAATGGCATAGCCGGTCATGAACGCGGTGGGTCCGAAGGTGACGCGTGGTGCCAGGACCAGGCGTCCGGCACCGGGGGAGGGGCCGTTGGCACGGGCCGGATCGACGGCGTCGTCGCCCGCAGTTTCAGTCATGGACTCGCGCTCCTCGCAGCAGCTTGACCACATCTTCCACGATATTCCGGACAACCGGTAGGCGGGAGAGGATCACCAGCTTTGCCACGAGGGGAGCGGTGTTGGCTACCAGGCGCCGCGAGCGGACCTGGCCGGGCGAAGAATCATAAACCCAGAAGAGTGTGACGCCCATATGGACCAGCCAGAGGAGGTCCGGCAAATCGTCGCGAATGGCCAGCGGAGGTTGCGGCCGGGCTGCCTGGACGGCCTGGCGGTAAACGGCGATGGACTTGCCGCGGCCAATCTGCGTGGAGTCCCGGGGAAGGTCAGCCGCAGCACTCGAGGGCGAGTGGACCGGATACCGGCTGGTCCGGGGCACCGGAAGTGCGGCGGTCTTGAGGAACTGGTGTCCAAGCGAGTGGTACGGGCTGAGGACATCGAGGTTGGCCTGCAGGATGACGCGGAGGTGCTCGCCGAGGTTGTGCCCCGCGCGCAGCAGGGGAAGGGCCCGGGAACGGTGCTCATCCTGCAGCGAGCGGTACAGCTCCCCGACCAGTGAGTCCTTGGACGGGAAGTAGTAGTACGCGTTTCCCACGGAGACGCCGGCCGCTTCGGCAATGCCGCGCATGGTGGTGCGTTCGTAGCCCTGCGTACGGAATAGTGCGGTCGCTGTTTCAACCAGCCGTTGCCGGGTGGTTTCGCTCTTTGCCCCGGCGGCCATTGAACTCCTGTTCCTTCACTCCGCCGATCATTACACCACATATTTGAACGTGTTCAGAAATAAGGCGGAGCGGCCGACACAAGGCAGTGCCGGGGCGGGGAAGAGTACGCGGCCGGACCGTGGCAGAATTGACGCTGGTCTTACGACCGCCCGGGACAGCGGGCAAGTGCTAATACAGCGGGGCGAAAGCCTTGGCGAACCACTAACCGAACGGGATTACCCAATGTCTTCACCTACCCCGGACGCGGCCGTCACGGCTCCGGCGCCGAGCTACGCATCGCGCGGAAGCTCCCACTATGACCTGATCATCACCCTGATGTGCGTGGTGATCATCATTTCCAACATCGGGGCGTCGAAGGGCGTTGTCCTTGGCCCCGTCTTCGGTGACTTCAGCATCATCACCGACGGCGGGTTCTTCCTCTTCCCGCTGGCCTACATCCTGGGAGACGTCATCAGTGAGGTCTACGGCTTCAAGGCCGCCCGGCGGGCCATCTACATGGGCTTTGCCATGGCCGCCTTTGCCGTGCTGGCGTTCGCCGTCATCATCGCCCTGCCGGGGTTCGACGACGGCTACGGGATCGAGAAGCAGGCCGCGCTGGAAGCGGCGCTCGGGCCGGTATGGCAGATCGTGGTGGCTTCGCTGCTGGGCTTTTTGGCCGGGCAGCTGCTTAACTCTTTGGTCCTGACCCGGATGAAGGCGCGTTTCCGCGAACGTGCCCTGGCGGGCCGGCTCATGGCCTCCACCGGAGCCGGGGAATTCGCGGACACCCTGATCTTCTGCGCCGTTGCCGCACCGGTTATCGGCATAGCCGACGCCGGGCAGTTCGTGAACTACGTGATCTTCGGCTTCGTCTACAAGACCGCGGTGGAGTTCCTGTTTGTGCCCGTCACCTCAGCCGTGATCAAGGCGATCAAGAAGCGCGAACCGACGTACGGCCAGGTCAGCGCCTAGCTGTAATACCGGCCCAGCACCTGCTCCTTGAACTCGAAGAAGGTTCCGTCTTCAAGGGCCAGGCGTGCGTCGTCGACCAGCTTCACCGTAAAGCGCTCGTTGTGGATGGAGATCAGCGTATGGCTGACCATCTCATTGGCCTTGAAGAGGTGCTGGATGTAGGCACGGGAGTAATTGGTGCAGGCGTAGCAGTCGCAGCCGTCCACCAGCGGCCCAAAGTCCCGCTTGAACCTGGCATTGGAGAGGTTCTTCCGGCCGTACGGCGTGTAGAACGCCGAATTGCGGGCCACCCGCGTCGGGGAAACGCAGTCGAAGGTGTCGGCGCCGTTCTCGATCGCGGTGAAAATGTCATCCGGTTCGGAGATGCCCAGCAGGTGGCGCGGCTTGTCCTCGGGCAGCTCTTCACTGCACCAGCGCACGATTGTGCCCAGGTTTTCCTTCTCGAGGGCCCCGCCGATGCCGAAACCGTCGAACTCCATGGCGCCCAGGTCGCGGGACGCCTTGCGCCGCAGATCCTCATACTGGGCACCTTGCAGCACGCCGAACAGTGCCTGGTACGGGCGGTGTGAGCGCTCGGCCGTGAGTCGCTGGTGTTCAATAATGCATCGCTCAGCCCAGAGCCGGGTGCGTTCCAGGGACCGTTCCTGGTAGCCGCGGGAGTTCAGCAGGGTGGTCAGCTCATCGAACGCGAACATGATGTCGGCGCCGAGCTGGTGCTGGACCTGCATCGAGATTTCGGGAGTGAAGCGGTGCTTGTCACCGTTGAGGTGGGACTTGAACCAGACGCCGTCGTCATCGATGTGCGCCAGCCGCTCCTTGCCGGGCGCGACGTCGTCGTCCGCTCCGGTGGCGTGCGTGGTGCCGTCGGCGTTCATGTTGATGACCTTCTTGAACCCCGCGCCCAGGCTCATGACCTGGAATCCGCCCGAATCCGTGAAGGTAGGGCCGGGCCAGTTCATGAACTTTCCGAGGCCGCCTGCTTCATCCAGGATGTCCGCTCCGGGCTGCAGGTACAGGTGATAGGCGTTGGCCAGGACGGCCTGCGCACCAAGCTGGGCTACGGACTCGGGCAGCACGGCCTTGACGGTAGCCTTGGTGCCGACGGCGATGAACGCCGGAGTCTGGATCTCGCCGTGCGGAGTGCTGATGACGCCGGTGCGGCCCTGGAACTCACCGCCGTTCCCAGCGACGCGGGAGGCGGAATCGGGGGTGGTTTCGCGCAGGCGCTTACCGAGGGAAAAGGAAAAACCAGTGGTGGACACCCTCTTATTTTGCCTTACTGCAAAGGCGCCTTCGGTTAGAGGTCCAGGTTCAGGCCCCGGATGGCACTGAGTTCGGTCCGGATCCGGCGCTGGAGTTCCGCGTCGGTGTAGGCCTGGGAGCCGCCGTGGGCGCGCAGGTACAGCAGGGTGTTCAGGCGCAGGATCCGCCAATCGCGTTCGCTGTGCTCGTCGCCGGACTCGGCGGCCCGCTGCACTTCCCGGTCGTAGAGGTTGGGTTCGTTCAGCTGCCGCTGCAGCAGTTCCGCGGAGAGCTTGGCCTTGAGTGGATCCGACTCTGCGTGGTCTCCGGCGCGTACAGCCTGCGCAAAGGCCGCCGATGCATCGGAGTCACCGGCCTCATGGGTGATCTGGGCGGCCAGTGCCAGCGCCCCCTGGATCCAATTCCAGCGCCCGTAGTTGCCGTCAAAGCCCAGGCCGGTGATCAGGCCGCAGACCGCCAGGGCGTTCTCCGCGTCGCCGAGATCCACGTACAGGGTGTGGGCCAGGTCCCGGACGTCCTGCAGGTTGCTGCCAGCCTTGACGTTCAGTCCGCGGGCCAGCCGGGTGACCAGTTCCTTCACTGCCCGGTCCTCCGGATGGGCAGCCTCGGCAGCCGCCAGGACGGCGGCGTAGGTCTCCTCATCCGACGGGATGCTGCGGATTGCTTCGGAAGCGTGCTTCTCCGGGGCCGGCGCGGCGACGCGGACTGCCGAACCGTACGCAATGCGCAGCGATTCCCCGTCCTCCAGCTCGGCAACAACCAGTGCCGGGGTGCCGAGGTCATCCTCTTCGACCCGGACGGACGCCAGCGGTGCCAGGGTCAGCTCATCCAGGACCAGCCTCTGTCCGGGCACGAGGAGCTCGGCATTGACCCGGAAGGCATAGATCTCCGGCGCACTCTCTGACATGGCTGTTCCTTCGCGTTCGGACACTCGGACCAAAAGTATATAAAGACTCGGTAACGCCCTAGCGTCCCCAGCCCGCTGAGGCCAGTGCCTGACGCAGCAGGTCGCCGCGCCCACCGGCGAACTCCGAGTACACGGCCGGGCTGAGGGCCTCTTCCGGAGTGAGCCAGGACAGCTCCAGGGCGTCCTGGCGGGGATCACATTCACCGGTCACCGGGATGAGGTACGCCAGTGCGACGGCGTGCTGGCGTTCGTCGGTCAGCCCGGTCTGCGAGGGGGAGGGGAAGTACTCGGCGACGGTGAACGGAACCAGGCTCGGCGGCAGCTGGGGCAGTGCCAGCGGACCGAGGTCCTTCTCCAAGTGCCGCAGCAGCGCCGCGCGGATGGTTTCGCGGTACATCACGCGCCCCGACACGAAGGAGCGCACCATTCGGCCCTCCGGCGTGGCCTGGAGCAGCAGCCCCACTTCGGTGACGTAGCCCAGCGGATCGCACCGGACCGGGACGGCTTCGACATAGACCATCGGGAGCCGCTGCCGTGCTTCGTGCAGGTCCTCCTCCGAAAGCCAGCCGGGATACGGGTCAGGAGTGCGAACGTTCATAGGAGTGTTCTACCCCAAAGCGGGAGCACTAGTCATTTGACTCGCTCGGCTTCGGCCAAGGGCTGAATGAAGGCTGGCCTTCCGGCTGCTACCCGCGGAGCCTACGCTTAAGCGCATGAAGACGGAGCTGCCGGAACTGCTGCTTCCGGATGCAGCGGCATGGCGGGAATGGCTGGAAGAACACCATCTCCTTTCGGCAGGGGTCTGGCTGGTCATCGGCAAACGGGGCGGAAACGTGACGGCCCTGACCTATCAGAGCGCGCTCGACGAGGCGCTGTGCTTCGGCTGGATCGACGGCCAGGCGGCCCGCCGGGACGCCGAAAGCTACCGGCAGCGCTACACGCGGCGGGGCCCGAAGAGCATGTGGTCCCTGCGCAACGTGGGGCACATCGGGCGGCTCGAGGCAGCGGGACGGATGCACCCGGCCGGGCGCGACGCCGTGGCATCGGCGAAGGCGGACGGCCGCTGGGATGCAGCCTACGCCGGCCCGGCCAGCATGGAACTTCCCGCGGATCTCCTGGAAGCCATCGCCCAAGACGCGCAGGCACAGGCCATGTTTGACGTCCTCTCCTCCCAGAACCGGTTTGCGCTGGGCTACCGGCTGGGCATGCTCAAGACCCGCGAAGCGCGGGAACGCAACATTGCCCGTTTTGTGCAGATGCTGGGCCGCCGTGAAACGTTCTATCCGCAGAAGCAGTTTCCCGACTAGGAGTCCGCCATGTGCCGGCTGTTTGGAATGCATGCAGGCCTTTCCCCGGTGACGGCGACTTTCTGGCTGCTTACTGCCCCGGACAGCCTGGCTGAGCAGAGCCGCCGGATGGCCGACGGCTTTGGGATCGGGGTGTTCCAGGGGAAAAAGCCCGTGGTGGACAAGGCACCCATCGCGGCCTACGAGGATGCGGCCTACGCGTCGGCAGCCCGCACGCTCAAAGCCGAGACGTTCGTGGCCCATGTCCGGTACGCCAGCACGGGCGGGGCCGATCTGGTCAACACGCATCCGTTCCTCCAGGACAACCGGCTGCTGGCGCACAACGGAGTGGTCCAGGACCTGGACGTACTGGATGACCGGCTCCGTCAGCTTGAGGTGATGGACCTTGTGCAGGGCCAGACTGACAGCGAACGCGTCTTCGCCCTGATCACCGGGATCGCCAGGGAGAACGGCGGAGACCTGGGCCAGGCGATTGCCGGGGCCCTGACGTGGATTGCGGAAAACCTGCACCTGTACGCCGTGAACCTGGTCATCACCACGCCTGAGGAGCTGTATGCGGTGCGGTATCCGGATACCCACCCTTTGTACGTGCTGCAGGAAAGCGCCGACGACCAGCACGCGGCCAAGCATTCGTCACGGATCAGCGTGAAGAGCGACGAGTTGGAACAGCAAAACAGGCCCTCGGTCATGATCGCGACGGAGCGGATGGATGAGAACCCGAACTGGCGGTTGCTGGACTCCGGAGAGGTGCTGAGAGTCGGCCGGAACCTCGCGGTCGAGCGCTCGTTTCCACTCCCGGACCACCCGCGCCACCTGCTGAGACTCGCAGACCTGGACCCTGTTGCCGCCGCTTCCCAGCATCCCAAGAGAGCCGGCAAGGCTTAGATTTCTTCCCGAACTTCCCCGACCCCTTCCACGCGCACCACACGGACGGCAGCCTCCAGGACCATCCAGGCCTGCAGCTGGGTAGAGAGTTCGACGCCGCCGCCCGGGGGATAGCTTTCATCAGCGGATGTGCGCGGATCAGGTGAAAAAACAGGCAGCGCGTTGCGGGTGGCGCGGCTCTGCCACAGCCGCTCCGCCAAGGTGGTGACAAGGCTGCCCGCGAGCTGCCGTGCCGATTTATCCAGCGTCGGCGCCGCCGCTGCCTCTGCGAGATACCGGCAGAGGATTCCCGTGAAGAGCCCTCCGTCCCCGCCGTTGTGGGTCCGCAGTACCGGACCGCCGCCGTCGTCCTGCGCCAGGTGCGCCGCAGTTGCACGGACCAGATCAGCCGCCCGCTCCAGGTTCGCTGCCCCGCCCAGTTCCAGCAGTGCACCGAGAACGGGACCCTGGTTGTAGGTGTACAGGGCAGTTTCAATGCTCACCTGCCCGCCGGAACGGCGGACGCCGTCGAAATAGAGCCCGGTGTCCGGGTCCAGCAGGGTCTTGCCCAGCCAGTCGATAAGGTTCTGGGCGCGTTCCCGGTCTCCGCTGCGCGCAAAGTACAGCGCTGCAGGAGCCGTTGCGGGAGTGTTCTTGAAGTTGCGGCTGCGGTTCCAGTAAAGACCGCCGCCGAACTCCGGTGTGTGTGCCGACCGCAGTGCCGGACCGAGGGTGTCCCGGAGCCGCTGGTGGCGCGGCTTCGGCCCACGCGGGGGACCGGGCAGCGAATCCAAGCGGAGGGCAGCCAGTACCAGCCAGGCCATGTCGTCATAGAAGTGGTTGGTCCAGCGCCCGTAGTTGCGCAGGCGGATGGTGCGGACCAGGGTGTCCGCCAGGTCAATGGGGTCCATATCGGCCAGCGGGGCACGGTTGCGCAGGCCGGTATCCACCAGGAGATCGGCATAGTGCGCCTGCCACCAGTAATGCCACGGTGATGATCCGCGCGGCAGCGGCTGGGGCGCGCGAACGGCGGCAAGATGCGTGCCGGGAATACCGAACAGCCTGCCGCCAAACGCAGTGGTCACCATGCGGGCCGCGGTGTCGGCTCTCAGCTCCGCGGACCGGAGCAGCTGTGGGGAAGGCATGCGAACCACCCTAGACCCGGTGCGGACGCACGGACACCGTGCCGGGACATCCGATCCCCGCGGCTTGGGATGCGATGTGCTCCCGGTCACAGTAGGCTCAGTTGACCGCGTACAGACCCGCCCCCGCCATCCCAGGAGGAAAAATGCAGTTATCCGGCACTTCGGCCCTAGTCACAGGAGCAGCCTCGGGGCTGGGGCGGGCCACTGCACGCCGGTTGATTGACGCCGGTGCCGAAGTGGTCCTGGTGGACCTGCCGCAGTCCGGCGGCCTGGCATACGCAGGCGAGCTGGGGGGCAACGCACATTTCGTGCCCGGAGACGTCACGGACCCGGAGCAGATGCAGGGCGCCGTGGAGGCTGCCATGGCCGCTGCGCCGCTGCGCGTGGCAGTGAACTGCGCCGGCGTCGGCACTCCGGGCAAGGTCCTGGGGCGGAACGGGGTACTCCCCCTGGAAGATTTCACCCGGGTCATTCAGGTCAACCTCGTCGGCACGTTCAATGTCACCCGGCTGGCGGCTGCCGCCATGGCAGAAACAGAACCGGTAACGGACGACGGCGGGACGGCCGAGCGCGGCGTCATCATCAACACGGCGTCGGTGGCGGCCTTCGACGGGCAGATCGGCCAGCCGGCCTACTCCGCCTCCAAGGGCGGAGTTGCCGCCATGACCCTGCCGCTGGCCCGGGAGCTGGCCCGGCACCTGGTCCGTGTGGTCACGATCGCTCCCGGGATCTTTGAAACACCCATGGTGGCGGGGCTGCCGCAGGACGCGCAGGATTCGCTCGCCGCGCAGATCCCGCACCCTTCGCGCCTGGGACGGCCGGACGAGTACGCCTCGCTGGTGGAGCACATCATCAGCAATTCCATGCTGAACGGGGAAACCATCCGCCTCGACGGGGCTATCCGGATGGGGCCGAAGTAGGGCGTGCCGATGCTCCCTGACGCTGACTTCTTCCAGTTCGAACACCTGCTCAGCGAAGCGGAAGCCGCCAAATTGGCCGAACTTCGCTCCTTCCTGGCGGCCGAGGTCACTCCCCACGCCACACGGTGGTGGAACGAGGCGCACTTTCCGGTTGAGCTGCTGCCCGGGCTCGCCTCGCTGGGGCTCTCCACCCCGGTCCAGCGCGGCTACAGTCCGCTCTTCGCGGGCCTGGTGATTGCCGAGATGACCCGCGCCGATACGTCCATCGCCACCTTCTTCATGGTGCACCACGACCTGTTTGTGGAAGGCCTGCACGCCTTCGGCTCCGAGGAGCAGCGCTCGCGGCTGCTCGGCGATGCCCAGGCCCTGAAGATCACCGGGGCTTTCGCGCTGACGGAACCGGACCACGGCTCCGACGTCGCCGGCGGCATGGCCACCACGGCGGAGCGCGACGGCGCCACCTGGGTCCTGAACGGGACCAAGCGCTGGATCGGAAACGGCACGTTCTGCGACTGGATGCTGCTCTGGGCCAGGGAGCCGGCCACCGGAAAGGTGCGGGGGTTCCTCCTGGATGCCTCCCTGCCGGGAATCAAGCGCACCCGGATCGAAAATAAGACGGCCCTGCGCACTGTGCAGAATGCGGACATCGAGCTCACCGAAGTCCGGGTCTCCGAAGAGGACCGGCTCGCCGGGATCGACAGTTTCGATGACACCAAGCACCTGCTGCGCGGCTCACGGATCATGGTGGGATGGCAGGCGGTGGGACAGCAGATGGCGGCGTTCGACGTCGCCCGTGCCTACGCCGTCGAACGCCTGCAGTTTGGACGGCCGCTCGCGGGATTCCAGCTGGTGCAGGAGCAGCTGGTGCGGATGCTGGGCAACACGGTGGCCTCAACCGGGATGCTGGCCCGGGTCAGCGACCTGGAGCAGGGCGGCTACGGCGGGCGCTCCGGGAACGGATCTGCCCGCGGGGACATGGCACGCGCGGCACTGGCCAAGTCCTATGCGAGCCGGCTGATGCGCGAAACCGTCTCCCTGGGCCGGGGGCTGCTGGGCGGAAACGGAATCGTTACTGACTACCGCATGGCCAAGATTTTTGCCGACGCCGAGGCCATCTACACCTATGAGGGCTCCTACGAGATCAACACCCTGATCGCCGGGCGTGAGATCACCGGAGTCTCGGCGCTGCGCTGAGGGCTGCCGTTGCGGCCAAGTGGTGCGCCCGGGCAGTAATCAGTAGGCTTAGTTTTAGGTGCACGTTCCGATCGAAAGGTGAAGCCGCAGATGACTGAACAGAACCCGGACCACAGCGACAACCCTGCCCTGGCCGATGACCTGGCTGAGGTGGTAACGCCTGATGAGCTGAGCATCGTATCCGGCGAGGAACTCCTGGACGAAGATGAACTCGTGGACGCGGAGGACCTGACCTATCCAGGTGCCGCAGAAGATAACCCTGAGGCCTGGCAGGATGACCCCCTGGTCAATGAGGAACCGCTGGCGGGACAGCCCGGAGAGCTGTCGGACCAGACGCTGCGCGACGAGACGATCGAAGAGCGCTACGAAGAGGGGGACTCCCAGGTGCCGCCTGGAGAACCGACCATCGGCGAGGCAGCCCGGGATGTTGACTTCGGAGACCCGACCGCAGAACCCCTGGATGACGGCAGCGACGATCCGGCCCATGCCGGCGGCGATCCGCTCTCCACCTTCAACCCCGATGACGAGGCCCTCTAGGGCGGATACCCGGTAAAGCTCTCTGCCGCACCCGGCTAACGTTGGAGGATGCCTTCCTTCCGTGTCCAGCTGAACATCCTCGGGCTCCGTCCCGGAAATGCTCCGGAGGCGGTGATGGACGCCGCCGTGGAAGCGCTGGAGGCGAGCCATCATGTGGAAGCCAATCAGCTGGACATCGTCTCGGGCGTTCCCCGGATTACCCTCCGGATCATGGTCCCCGCCAACGAATACGGGGTCGAGAATTCACAGGCCCGCCGCGCGGCGATGAATATGCGCCACGCTGTGGAACAGGTGGCTAGGTGTGAGCAGCTTCGGGTTCTTCGGCGTCAGCGCGGGCGCTGGCTTCCGCTCTGAGCCATTCGCGCTGCGCCCTCCTGCTCGCGTGATCGACCTGATGGCGGCGTGAACCCGCAGACACGAGAATCAGGAACGCGGCTGAAAAGGCTCCGACGGCGGGCCACACGGCCGGCGGCTCCTCCAGCAGCCGCGCCAGGCCCATGCCGGCCAGTCCGAGGACCACGCTCCAGGCGACGGCAAGTTGGCCGCGGTCCGTCATGCAGATGGTGGTCACCCCGATAACGACCGAGACCAGCGCGATCAGCGTCCAGGCCTCGGCACCCCAGCCTCCGGTGTCGGCCTGCTGCTGCGTCAGCCAGCTTCCCAGGCAGGCCAGCAGCGCCAGGATGGAGACTCCCAGGAAGACGGCCAGGGGGCTGTCGGTGAACAGTTGTTCACGGCGGCTCCCGGCGGGCCGCGAGTCAGTCAGATGGATGGCGGTGAGCCCGACGGCGACCTGTGCGCCCGCCAGCCAGAAACCAGCGGCAGGATTTCCGGCGTGGACTGCCCACAGCCACAGGACGGCCAGCACGACGGCGGCTGCCGTCAGCGGTCCTGCCCAGGTATGGCGGGGGTTTTCGCGCTGGGACGGGAGCCACTGAAAGCAGGCATAGGCGACGCTTCCGGCAAAGACGGGAACCCAGAGAATCCACACCCAGGCGAACATCCCCAGAAGAGACCCGGAGGGATCGAGAACATCACCGGAGCCGTGCGCCGGCACGGGCAGACCAGTCGCCCAGCCGGTCAGGAACCAGGCGGCCGGAGCGGCGACGCTGACTGCTGCCGTGACCGTGATCCGCCGGGCCGTGGCCGCAGTTTCAGGGCTGCCGGAGAGCGTGCTCCACAGTGCGTCGGCGAACTCCCGGGGCGTGAACCGGTTGCGGGACGAAACCCGCAGATGATGAACGTATCCCTCGCCCGGGGCAACCGGCGGGTGGGCAAGCAGGCGGGTGAAATCGTCGTCAACTGATTCCGGGATTCCTGCCGGCTGCGGAACCGCACTGCGGCCGGTTGTGCCCGCAGCAGCGGTGTGGATGGTGGGCGGCGCGGCCGGCGGAGGTGTGGGTGCCAGCGGAGGAACAAACGGCTTTGCGGCGCCCTGCTCCAGGGCACTGGCAACGGGAGGCTGTGGGGTGCCGGCGGGGCGTGCTGGACGGGGGAGCATGCCGTGTTCCTTTGAGTCGGTGGAGTGTTCCGGGACGCTGCCCCGATGCGAATCCCCACCCTAGCCAGCGGCTGTAGGTTCGCGGAAGGGTTTTGCGGGTCTTTTTGCAGGTCAGGCCTTCCCCCAAGCTTCCCGGAGCGCTATCGTGCCGCAGCTATGGTGCTGCGGCTATTGTGCTGCGGCCGCCGGCGGAAAGGCGTCGAGCGAGAGCCTGCTGCGGTACTGGACCGTCTGCCGTGTCAGCGGATCCATGAACTCCACGGAGCGGGCCAGGAGCTGCAGCGGCCGGGTGTAGTCATCCGGCGCCTGGTCGAGGAGGACGGGATAGAACGGGTCATTGAGGATGCCGATCCCGAGTGAGGCCATGTGCACGCGCAGCTGGTGGGTCTTGCCCGTGTGCGGGAGCAGCCGGTAGCGGCCCAGGCCGTTGGACTCTTCCAGCAGCTCGATCCGAGTTTCGGCGTTGGGTTCGCCCGCCACTTCCTGGGCCAGGAGGTAGGTGCGCGACTTGATCATCCGGCTTCGCACCGTGAGCGGAAGTTCCAGGTCCTCCCGAACCGGCGCGACCGCCTCGTATTCCTTCTCGATGCGCCGTTTCTCGAACATGACCTGGTATTTGCCGCGGGTTTCCGGGTTGGTGGAAAAAAGCAGCACTCCGGCCGTCATCCGGTCCAGGCGGTGCATGGGAATCAGGTCTGGAATATCCAGGGCTACCCTCAGCCGGACCAGTGCGGATTCGGCGACGTACATTCCGCCGGGAGTCGTGGGCAGGAAGTGCGGCTTGTCCACGACCAGCAGGTTCTCGTCCTGGTGCAGGATGCTGATTTCTACGGGAAGGCGGTCTTCTTGAGGCAGTTCGCGGTAGTACCAAATGAAGGTGTGTTCATGAAGGGGTGTCCGGCGGGTCAGCGCAGCTCCGCCCAGGCCCACCACCTCGCCGCGGTCAAAGCGGTCGATGATGCCGTCCGGATCAACGTGCCCGAAGCGGTCAAGGACGTAGTCCATGGCAGTCTCCCACGGCCCTTCGTCGGGCAGGCGCAGCCGGGTGGCATTAACGCCGTTTCGTACAGGAAGGGGGGATTGCATCACCCTTCAAGGGTACCGGCGCCGGAGGCCGCGTCCCCGGGAGCCAACCGCGGCTGGCAGTGCGGACAGTAGTACAGGTCCCGCAGCTCGAGTTCGTTGTCGCCGAGGAGTTCGTGGACCACCTTGGTTCCGCATCGCAGGCAGCCGCGCTTTTCACGGTTGTAGACCCAGAGCGGATCCCGGCCGGCACCTCCTGTGGTGATGCGGCGGGAGCGGGACTTGTTGGCTTCGAGCAGCCGCTTGGAAAGGTCCACCAGACGGGGGAGGTCAGGGACCTCCTGCACCGGAGTCAGCGGATGCACCCCCACCAGGAAACACAGCTCGCAGCGGTAGACGTTGCCGACCCCGGCGAGGTTCCGCTGGTCGAGCAGCGCCAACCCCACGGGTCGTTCCGGAACGGCTTCCAGCCGCCGGAGGGCTTCGGCGGGATCCCAGTCCGGTCCCAGCAGGTCCGGACCCAGATATCCCACCGCCTCATCCTCCCCGCTGCGCGGGAACACACGCAGGATGCCCAGTTCGAACCCCACCGCCTGCCGGGAACCGGTCTCCAGCACCGCGCGCGCCTTGAACGCCGGACGGCGCCAGCGCTCGCCGCGGTTGTAGACGTGCCAGAGTCCTTCCATTTTTAAGTGCGAATGGACGGTCCAGCCCTCAGCCTCGCCGGGACCCGGAGCGATCCGGATGAGCAGGTGTTTTCCGCGGGAGGCGACCTCTTCGACAACGCGGCCGCTGAGGTCGGTGGCCGCAAACCGGGGGACCCGGAAATCGGTCCGGGTCAGCTCGCCTCCTGCCAAGGCGGCATGGAGGTCACGGGCGGCCCGCCAGACCGTATCCCCCTCAGGCATGCTGTGCTCCGGCGCCGCACGGGGGAAATGGCTTATACACGGTAGCGCAGTCCCTTCGGCGTCGAATAGAAACCGGCAGCCATCAGCGCCGTGGCCACCGGGGTGTCCAGCACATCGGCGCCGTTGGCCTTCTCCACCGCCATTTTCTCCGCGGCGCCCCGCCGGATGATGCCCACCAGGGCTGCCGCCGCGAGCACCAGGGTCTCGGCGTCGTCGGTGTAGGTGAGCAGGGTCTTGCCGCCGCGCTCCACGTAGAGGACCAGCGCGCCGTCGACCATCACCACCAGGGCGCCGGCCTTCCGGCCGGGACGATGCCCGCCGTCGGAGGTTGGCCACGGCAGGGCAGCGCCGTACGGGTTTGCAGGGTCTGTTGCTGCTAGCGCCACAGCCTGGGGTTCGGGCACCGCCAGCTGGTTCTCACGCGAGAAGGAGCGGAGCCGGTCAACGGTTGCGGGAACAGCGAACTGCGCCGCACCCAGCTGCTCAATGAAGTAACCGCGGCGGCAGCGCCCCATTTCCTCGAGCCGCGCCAGCACCTTGTACAGCAGCCCGAACCCGCCGGGAACACCCTCGCTGGCAACAGAACCCCGGGTGAGGATGCCGTACCGGTCCATCAGCAGCTCGGCCGTGGCATGGGCATGGACGGTGGTGTCCGTTTCCACCGCCGGCAGCAGGCTCCAGCGCCCGGCGACCAGCGGCACCGGGCCGCGTGCCGGAAGACTCTGCTCGCCGGCAAGCCGCAGCGAAGAGCTGCTCAGGGTTCCCCGCGGTGTGCGGCCCAGCCGTCCCAACCGGGCTGTGCGCGCCCGCGGAGTCGAAGCCCGCTGCTTGTGTGCCGTTTTTCCGCCAGCCAGCAGCGAACGCACCGGCGTGAACGTGTCGTTGGTGATCCGGCCCGCCCACACCAGCTCCCAGAGGGCGGTGATGATCTCGGAGTCAGGAAGCAGGGAGCTGCCGTCCTGCAGCGGTGTGCTGTTCACGGCCTCGGCAATCTGCCGGAAGAAGTACGCACCGGAACCGGAGAGCAGGTCCAGGAGCCGGCGCTGCAGGTCAGAGGGGGCAAAGTCGGGATCAGGGTTCAGGGTCAGCGCTGCGTTCTCGGCCAGGTGCAGCGAGATCCAGCCGTCATTTCCGGGCAGCGATCCCGTACCGGACCAAATTACCTCCCCGGTCGCGGTGAGTTCATCGAGCATCGACGGCGCATAGTCACGCACGCGTGATCCCAGAATCAGCGGCTCCCACGCCGATGCCGGAATCGGCACCCCGGAGAGCTGGTCGATCACCGTTGCGACGCCGTCGAGCCCCCTGAGCGAGGAACCCACGTTCTGCCAGACCGGCAGGAAACGCCCGTAGGTGGGCGGGTCCACGGGCTCGACGTCGGAACGCAGGGCTGCCAGGGAACGCCGCCGCAGCCGGCGGAGCACCTCGGCGTCGCACCATTCAGAGCCGGCCGGAGCGCCGGGCATCGTGATCACTGCGGGCGGGAACTGGTCCACACCCGAAGCCGCGTCAAGCACCTGCGCTTCCGTGGGGCGGAACTCACCCTCCGCCACCCGGCCCTCTCCGGCCAGCCGCTGCAGGGTGGCCGTGACGACGGCGACGCCAAGTCCCAGCCGGGAAGCCGCCTCCGCCGCGGTAAAAGGGCCATGGGTGCGGGCGTAGCGCCCGACCAGGTCGCCCAGGGGATCCGGTACCGGCTCAACGAAGGCCAGGGGAACCCCCATGGGCAGCGGCACACCCAGGGCATCCCGCAGCCGGGCAGCGTCCTCGATGGCGGCATAGCGCTGGGTCCCGGCGATCCCGGCCTGCAGGGCACGGTTGGCGCGGACGAGTTCACGCAGCAGCGACTCGGCGTCGGCCTCCGTCGCGGGCTCCGAACCTCCGCCGTCCGCGGGTTCCAGCCGTTCAGCGACTTCCGCAGCAGTGAGTGGTCCCAACAGGCGCAGCAGGTCAGCGACGCCTTCCAGCCCTCGTGCCCGGCGGTCCGGGGCGAGGCGCTGCAGCTCGGCTTCGGTCTGCGCGATGATCCGTGCGTCCAGCAGTTCGCGCAGTTCGGCCCGGCCCAGGAGCTCATTGAGCAGGGTCGGGTCCAGCGAGAGTGCGGCGGCCCGCCGCTCGGCCAGCGGTGAGTCGCCTTCATAGAGGAAGGCCCCGACGTAGCCGAAGAGCAGCGACCGTGCGAACGGGGAAGGCTGCGGCGTGGTGGTTTCCACCAGCCGAATCTCGCGGCGCTCGACGGCGGCCGCGATTTCCTTCAGCGCGGGCAGGTCGTAGACATCCTGCAGGCACTCGCGCACGGTCTCCAGCACGATCGGGAAGGTCGGGAACTTGCGGGCGACGTCGAGCAGCTGGGCGGAGCGCTGCCGCTGCTGCCAGAGCGGGGTGCGCTTGGCGGGGTTCTGCCGGGGCAGCAGCAGTGCGCGGGCGGCGCACTCGCGGAACCGGGACGCGAACAGTGCCGATCCGCCGACTTCAGCCGTGACGATTGCCTCGAGCTCGTCCGGTTCGAACAGGAACAGCTCGGCGCCCGGGGGTTCGTCCTCCATCAGCGGCACCCGCAGCACAATGCCGTCGTCGGAGGCCATGGCAGAGCCGTCCAGCCCGTAGCGCTGCTGCAGCCGCGCACCAACCGCCAGCGCCCACGGAGCGTGGACGGGCATGCCGAACGGGCTGTGCAGGACAACCCGCCAGTCGCCCAGTTCGTCGTGGAAACGTTCGATCACCAGCGTCCGGTCGCTGGGCACCACATCAGTGGCCTGCTGCTGTTCGCGGAGGTAGGCAACCAGGTTTCCGGCGGCCCATTCGTCCAGCCCGACGGCGGCCAGCCGTTCCAGCGCGGCAGGCTCTGAAGTGCCCGCCATTTCGCGGACGAACTTGCCCAGTGCACGGCCCAGCTCCACCGGCCGGCCCTGGGAATCTCCGCGCCAGAAGGGGAGCTTGCCCGGCTGGCCGAAGGCAGGGGAGACCAGGACCCTGTCATGGGTGATGTCCTCGATCCGCCAGCTGGTGGCTCCGAGTGCGAAGACGTCGCCGACCCGGGATTCGTAGACCATCTCCTCGTCGAGTTCACCGACCCGGCGGCTGTTCTTGCCCTCCGAATCACCCACGAGGTACACACCGAAGAGTCCGCGGTCGGGGATCGTCCCGCCGGAGGTGACAGCCAGCCGCTGGGCGCCCGGGCGGCCCGTGATCGTGTTTTCGGTCCGGTCCCAGATGATGCGCGGCCGCAGTTCGGCGAATTCGTCCGAGGGGTAGCGGCCGGAGAGCAGGTCCAGGGTCGCGTCGAACGCGGAACGCGGCAGGCCGGCGAAGGGCGCGGAACTGCGCACGACGTCGAACCATTCCTCCACATCGATGCTCCCCAGGGCGGTGGCAGCCACCGTCTGCTGCGCCAGGATGTCCAGCGGGTTAGCCGGGATGAAGAGGGGCTCAATCTGCCCGGCAAGCATCCGCTCCACGGTGACTGCCGAATTGAGGAGGTCGCCGCGGTGCTTCGGGAACATCACGCCCTGGGAGATTTCCCCTACCTGGTGGCCGGCGCGCCCCACGCGCTGCAGCCCGCTGGCCACTGACGGCGGGGACTCAACCTGGACCACCAGGTCCACGGCACCCATGTCGATACCCAGTTCCAGGGAACTCGTGGCCACCACGCACCGCAGGCGGCCGGATTTCAGGTCGTCCTCGATCATGGCCCGCTGGTCCTTGGAAACGGACCCGTGGTGGGCGCGGGCCAAGACCGGTGTGTCGTCGTCGCCAGCTCTATCCTCCTGCCGCGAACGGACGGAGACACCTGCCTGGGCCATCAGCTGCGCCGGCGGACGGGCCGGTGCTGCAGGAACAGGCATGCCGTCGGTTCCTGTGGCGGCCTGTGCCGCTTCCAGGCGGTAGGCGTGGATCTCGTTCAGCCGGGCGGTGAGCCTTTCGGCCAGGCGCCGCGAATTGGCGAAGACAATGGTGGAGCGGTTGGCCTCAATGAGGTCGGCGATCTTCTCCTCCACATGCGGCCAGATGCTGGCCTGGGGGGCGAACCCACCTTCAACGGTGTCTTGGGCCGGAGTGCCGCCGAGGTCCGTCATGTCCTCCACCGGGACGGTCACGGTGAGGTTCCAGTTCTTCCGCGATTCCGGCGCGACGATCTTCACCGGCGCGTTGCCGCCTAGGAAGCGGGCCACCGTTTCCTGGGGTTCGACCGTCGCGGAGAGGCCAATGCGCTGCACCGGTTTATCCAGCATTGCGTCCAGCCGGGCCAGGGATACGGCCAGGTGGGCGCCGCGTTTAGTGCCGGCCACGGCGTGGACCTCATCCACGATGACGGTGTCGACTTCGGAGAGAGTCTCCCGGGCCTGCGACGTGAGCATCAGGAAAAGGGATTCGGGGGTGGTGATCAGGATGTCCGGCGGGCGCGTCAGGAGGGCGCGGCGTTCATTCTGCGGGGTGTCACCGGAACGGACCCCTACCGTGATGGACGGTGCCGGCAGTCCCAGCCGTTTGGCAGTTTGGGTGATGCCGATCAGGGGAGCCCGGAGGTTGCGCTCCACGTCCACGCCGAGGGCCTTCAGCGGTGAGATGTAGAGGACTTTCGTCTTGCGTTTGGGGGCGCGTGACCGGCCGGTTCCGGCCGGTTCCGGCACGTCCGGCTGGGCAGCGGCGTCGGCGATGAACCGGTCCAGGGACCAGAGGAACGCAGCCAGGGTCTTGCCGGAGCCGGTGGGCGCGATCACCAGCGCGTTGGAACCGCCGGAAATCGCATCCCAGGCGCCAACCTGGGCAGCGGTCGGCTCGGTGAATGCCCCCGTGAACCAGTCCCGGGTGGCGGGAGTGAACTTCTGGAGCACCCTGCCTGCCGACGTCATGCACCCATTGTTCACCACCGCACTGACAGGCGGGGCGCACCTCCGGTCCGTTCGGCTCCCGGCTAAATGCTGCTTCCGGGGCCGGCGGAACTACGGGCATACACGCCCGGACCCTGATTTCCGCGTTTCCCGCGACTGCCTGCAGGATGATGGTTGCACCAGCAGTTTCACGTACATCGGGGGATTATGGACGGCAGCACCCTTCGTTCCTTGGAGGTCACCGGTCCCGCCATCGCACGGATGGCCCGGGCACGGCGCCGGAGGATGACGGCCCAGGTGCTGATGCTCGCAAGCTGGGCACTGCTGCTCCCGGCCATTCTGCTGGTACTCCTGAGCGGGCTGCTTCCCCCGCTGATCGGAGAGGCAGCGGGATACCTGCTCGTGGTCTGCTTCCTGCTCGGATTCGCGCTCTGGATTCCGGAATCCTTCTTCCGCAGGCGCGAGGAGGCGGCACGGCAGAAAGCGTTTCCCGAGGTGGAATCAGCACTGGTAAGGCTCCGCGCCGGCTGGCAGCTGGAGTGGTACGTTCCCTACGGTCTGGGATGGGACCGGCTGGTCACCCGCGGGCGCTGGAAACAGCGGTTCGAGTGGCGGGTGGTTTACCGGGGAGGGACCATGCTGCTCACGGAAATCCCGGAAGCAGAGCACGACGTGGACGACGACGAGGACGATGACGAAGGCTGAGGATCCAAGCTCCCGTCCAGCGGCCCCGGGGGGGGGGGGGGGGGCCCGCCCCCCCCCCCCCCCCCCCCCCCCCCCCAGTGTGCGTTAGCGTGCGGGAACGGTTTCCGGGTCTTCGGCACCGCGCCGGGCGAGATCCCGCGCCTCGTCGAAGTCGCTGTCCATGCCGGCCGGAGCGCGGGTGAACAGGCTGACGACGACGGCGAGGAGCAGGTTCACGGCGAAGCCCGGGATGATCTCGTACAGGGTGGAGGAGAGTTCCGAGCTGCCCCAGGCGAACGCGGTGACGGCACCGGCGGCCATGCCGGTCAGGGCACCGGCCGCGGTGAGGCGGCGCCAGAACAGGCACAGCAGGATGGTGGGACCGAAGGCGGCTCCGAAGCCGGCCCAGGCGAAGCCCACCAGATCCAGGATCGAGTTGCTGCGGTCCAGTGCCAAGAGAATGGAGACCACGGAGACCACCAGCACTGCACCGCGGCCTAGCATCACCAGCATGCGCTGGGACGCGTCCTTCTTCACGACGATCTTGTACAGGTCCTCCACCAGGGCGGAGGAAGTGACGATCAGCTGGCTGGAAATGGTGCTCATGATCGCGGCCAGGACGGCGGCCAGCACAAAACCGGCAACCAGCGGGTGGAACAGTGCCTGCGCCATGCTCAGGAACACGGCCTCGGGATCGCTGAGGGTCAGGTCATTCTGCTGGAACCAGGCCGCGCCAACCAGGGCCGTGAACACGGCACCGATAACGCTGAGCACCATCCAGCCCACGCCGATGCGGCGGCCCGCAACGGCGTCAGCCGGTGAGCGCAGCGCCATGAAACGGACGATGATGTGCGGCTGTCCAAAGTAACCCAGGCCCCAGGCGAGGGCCGAGATCACGGCCAGCGCCGTCGTACCGGCAATGGGGTTAAGCATGTCCGGATCGATTTCGCGCAGGGACTCAGCCATGCCGGACGGTCCGCCCACCAGGAAGATGCCAACCAGCGGGACGGCGATGAGCGCGATCAGCATCATCAGGCCCTGCACCACATCGGTGTAGCTGGCGCCCAGGAACCCGCCGAAGAGGGTGTAGGCAATGGTCACGCCGCCCACGATCAGCATGCCCGTGGTGTAGCTGGAGCCGAAGGAACTCTCGAAGAAGACACCGCCGGCCACCATGCCGGAAGAGACGTAGAAGGTGAAGAAGACCAGGATGATGATGCCCGAAACGACGCGCAGCAGGCGCGTGCGGTCCTGCAGCCGGTTCTCCAGGAAGCTCGGCACCGTAATCGAGTTGTTGGCCACCAGTGTGTAGGAGCGCAGCCTCGGGGCGACGAACTTCCAGTTCAGCCACGCACCGATGGTGAGCCCGACGGCGATCCAGGCTTCGGTGAGTCCGGAGAGGTAGATGGCGCCCGGCAGTCCCATCAGCAGCCAGCCGGACATGTCTGAAGCGCCCGCGCTGAGTGCTGCGACACCTGGCTTCAGCCCCCGCCCGGCCAGCATGTAGTCGTCCAGGTTGGAGGTGCGGCGGTAGGCCCACCACCCGATGGCCAGCATGGCGGCCATGTAAGTGAGCAGAGCAATCAGCTTGTACGTTTCGTCAGTCATGTAGCCGTTCCGGTCAGTTCCGTATCGCGTCGGTAAGGGTCAGGGCGGCCCGCGCACACCGAACAACTACGGTGGCGCAGGCCACAAGTGCCCATAAGTATGCCAAGCGCGGAACATGTCCGCCAATTTGCCATCTGCTGGAATTGGCTGACGACGGCGCCCTGTGTTAGCGCGGACCGGTGAGCGGACCGACCTCCAAAAGCTCGACTTCTTCGTTGCTGCAGCCGTATCCGGCACGGGCAATATTGAGGTGGGCAGTGTCTTCCGGGGGGAAAATGCGGAGACCGGAAACCGACACCGATGAACACTCCTCGCCGTAATTCTCCGGGCGGGTTTCGCGGAGTGCTGCAACAGCGGACTGCCCCGGAGCCAGGATCACGGTTACGGCATCGGTCCCGCTGGAACGGGTAGCCGGTGCACCGACCTGTGTCCCGGATATCCCGAGATAGGAGACGCCCGGGAACCCGAAGGTGGCGCACGGTTCGGAAGAGGTGTTCGTCAATACCAGGTCGCGGTAGACGCTGCCGGCAGCACCTCCGCCGGGGGTGTCTTCGATTGCTGCGGAGAGTTTGTCCGCCGTGCAGGGGGCGGCGCCCTCTAGGGAAGAAGGGACAGACGTTTCGGGTGCCGCCGTGGCACTGCCGGGGCCAGTTGGGGAGGCGCTCGGTGAGGCGGTAGCCGTCGTGCCGGCTGACGGAGTGGGGGACGCTGACTCATCAGCGTTGTTGCTGCCCCCGCAGCCTGCCAGAACCAGCGCTGCGACAAGCAGACCGGAGGAAAGGAGGAGCGGGGTTCGGGCGGCCGTGGTTGTCATGAGTTCACCCTGAACCTGTCACCTGACGCGGTCAAACCGCACCGCGGGTCCGCCCCGAACCTCACCGAATTGTTACGGAAGGGACGGATGGTTATTCATGGTGGTACGGGCGCCCGGCGGCGATCTCCTGTGCCCGGTAGACCTGCTCTGCGAGGATCAGGCGGACCAGCTGATGCGGAAACACCAGCGGTGAGAGGGACCAGATAAAGTCCGCGCGGTCGTGGACGCTCTGGTCCACGCCGTAGGCACCGCCAATGATCAGGGTGACGTTGCGCGAACTGTCCAGCGGCTTCTGCAGCGTCTTCGCGAGCTGCGGCGAGGTGATGGCTTTGCCGCGCTCATCGAGCAGGATCACGTAGTCGCTGCCGACCTTGGCCAGCAGCCGCTCCGATTCCTCTTTGCGGGCGGCGTCGTTTTCCCGCGCGGAATGCGGGATGGAAATCCAGGACAGGTCAAAGGGCTTCTTCAGCCGCTTCTCGTAGCGGCGGATCCCGTCAACCACCCAGTCCTCGTGCTTGCGGCCGACCATCAGAACACGTAATGCCATGCCTCTATTGAATACCGGCAGCGGACGGCGCAGAAACACGCGGCGCGGCTGCCCCGCGGCGGTCCGCGGGTTTAGACTCCCGGGCAGTGGGCCGTAAACGAACGGAGTGCGCAGCATGAGCCAAACGCGGGCGGTTGTCCTTGGCGGCGGGGGAGTAGCGGGGATCGCATGGGAGATGGGCGTGCTGGCGGCGGTGCTGGAAGAAGGCATCGACGTGAACGCCGCGGATCTGGTGGTGGGTACTTCTGCCGGCTCGATGGTCGGGGCCGCTCTGCGCGCCGGCCTGCTGCCCCAGGTCTTGGCAGCACAGCTCAACGACGCCGGGGCGGCGCTGGCCGGGCCAGGAACCGACGCGCCGTACCAGGATCCGAGCGGGTTCAGCAGCGAGGCCTTTATTGAGCTGACGGCAACGGCGGGACGCGGCGACGGCGATGAGAAGGCAGCCCGGGCGAGGGTAGGCCAGCTGGCGCGCACCACCCCCGCGGTGATGACCGAGGGGGAATGGGTTTCCAGCATCCGTTCCCTGCTGCCGCAGCAGCAATGGCCGGACAAGCCCTTTGGGATTGCGGTGGTGGATGCGGAGGACGGCTCGTTCACGGTGCTCGATGCCATGTCCGACGTCGAACTGGCCCGCGCGATTGCCGCCAGCTGCGCCGTGCCCACGGTGTGGCCGCCGGTCACCATCCTGGGCCGGCAGTATATGGACGGCGGGATGCGCTCGGCCACCAATGCCGACGTCGCCGAGGGGTACGGCAAGGTGCTGGTGCTGGCCTCAGGCCCGGAGGCCCCCATGAGCCCGTTCGGCCCCAGCCTCCCGCAGGCACTGGCGAAACTCCAGCAGCACAGCAACACCTTCGTGGTGGAGGCGGATGAAGCGGCACTGCGTGACTTTGGTGCGAATCCGCTGCTGCGCTCCACCCGGATCCCGGCGTCGGCTGCCGGACGGCGGCAGGGTGCCGAGGCGGCGGCGGCACTGCGGGATTTCTGGGAGGCGTAGGGCGCGTGTTGTTCCGGCTCTCCGACCCGCGGCGTTCAGGAGGCCGGGCCGGGGCTATTCGCGGAACGGCCCCGGCGGGGAGCCACGCTCAAGCCGACCGCCACCGTATCGCCGTCGGACAGCTGTTCCCTGAGCCGGACGTCCTTCCTGAGGGGAAGGGCGTACCCTCCGCTGCGGGGCAGCAGCGAGGTCTCCCAACCGGAATCCCCAATCCGGACACAGACAGGGATTGCGCCCCACCCGTACGTGGCTTCGGAGGCGCGGCCGCGTACGTAGTCGACGGCGTCCTCGGATAGAAGGACCCAGTAGAACGGCGACGGGCCGCGCCACTCGAACACCTCCCCGCTGAATGATGTGTCCACGCCGTGAAAGCTAGCTTCACGGGCCCGTGGCGGCAAGGGAGTTGCCACGGCAAGGGACAGGTCGGGCCGTATAATTCCGGTATGGCAACTCCGCGTCTGAAGGGCGCCCTCCACTTCCAGCTTTCCGTTCGTGAACCGGTTGGTGCCGGGCTGTGAGCGGCGGACTCGTCGCCCTGCTGGACGACGTCGCTGCCCTGGCCCGCATAGCGGCCGCCTCTGTGGACGACATCGCGGCAGGTGCCGCGAAAGCGGGAGCCAAGGCCGCCGGCGTCGTCATCGATGATGCCGCGGTCACGCCTCAGTACGTGTCCGGGGCGGACCCGTCCCGCGAGCTGCCGATGATCAAGAAGATCTTCTGGGGCTCGCTGCGCAACAAGCTGCTCATCATCCTGCCGGCACTGCTGCTGGTCAGCGCCTTCATTCCCGGCATCATCCCGTTCATCCTCATGCTCGGCGGTACCTACCTCTGCTACGAGGGCGCGGAAAAGGTCTGGCACAAGTTCTTCGGCCACCACGAGGCCAAGGAGAAACCTGCCGTGGACCGGGGCCCCGGAGCCGAATCCAAGGTCATCAAGGGCGCCATCACCACCGACTTCATCCTGTCCTGCGAAATCATGGTTATCTCCATGAACGAGGTGGCAGCTGAGTCCATTTGGGTCCGCGGCGTGATCCTGGTGGTCGTTGCGATTGCCATTACGGTCCTCGTCTACGGGGCTGTTGGGCTGATCGTCAAGATGGACGACATTGGCCTGCACCTGGCATCTAAGGACTCGGCCGCTTCCAAGCGTGTTGGCGGGCTGCTGGTCAAGGGCATGCCTGGTGTACTGGCTGCCATCACCCTGGTCGGGACGATCGCCATGCTCTGGGTGGGCGGGCACATCATGCTGGTGGGCGCGTACGACCTCGGCTGGCATGCACCCTATGACCTGGTCCATGCTTTGGAACACCCGGTCGCCGGGATTGCGGTGGTGGGCGGGATCCTTGGCTGGCTGGTGAACACCCTGTGCTCAGCGATCCTCGGCCTGGCCTGGGGCCTGATCGTCATGACGATCCTGACCCCGCTGCTGAAGGTTCTCCCGTTCGGTAAGAAGAAGGATGCGCGCGAGCCCGGAGATACCCGGGCCGCACTCGCGGGGCACCGGCCGGAGAAACCGGACACGGACGCCGGCCAGGGAGTTTGACGCGGAAGACCGTTAGGCCGGGGTTGACCCGCGGCGGGACTTCAGCGGAATGAATACCGCGTAGAACGCACCCCAGCACATCCAGAACACGGTCGAGATGCTCCGTTCAGAGAGGCCGGGAAACCTGCGGCGGCCCACCGCGGCAATCCCGGATACTGCCGCTGTCACCACGATGAAACGGATCATTCGGCCGGGCACGCTCCAGGCAAGAAACGTCACGAGCGGGGTCCGCTGCAGCCCGGCTGCCCGCGCGTAGAGCTTATAGGGGACACCACGGGTGGGGCCCCGCAGCAAAGAAGAGGCCCCGGATACGGCGATTTCCTCCTCCACCTCGCTGATCATGGCATCCGTGACTGCCGGGATTTTCACTAACGCCTTACGCGAGGTGTCTGCGGCCACTTTGCGGGCCCACCAATATGTCACTGTCCCTCCGGCCATTGCGCCGCCGAGGGCTGAGACCGTGGTGCCGAGAGCGCGTTTCGGCCGGCGCAGACCCACCCAGGAGGTCCACACATCGGGCACCACAAAGAAGAACGTCGCTTCTGCGAAACCCCAGGCGCCGGCGATTCCGTGATCCTGCAGAGCATTCGTGAATGCTGATTTTCGCCGAGCTCTCATTCCCACACTGTAATGAATGGTGAAAGTGAACCACGGGATTGATCGCGGGTTGCTCCCGGTTCCGTCGGTCGGCTCGTAATAGCGTATGAGCTACGGCACAAGGCAAAATGAACGGATACTCCACATGAGCCACGGAACGGATAGGCGGGAAATACCGCAGCGCAGCAGCCGGTGGGCGGCAAAATCAGCAGATATTCTCGCGGCGGCGAAACTCACCCCCAATCAAATCTCTGTCGGTTCAGTGGTAGTCGCCGCAGCGGGCGCCGCGGCGCTTATCTGCTCGGCCTATACCGGCGACGCCGTAATTCGTGCTGTCCTTCTTGCCGCGGCTGCTGCCTGTATACCGCTGCGTTTGTTGTTGAACATGCTCGACGGAATGCTGGCGGTAGAAAAAGGCATGAGCTCACCGGTCGGGGATATCTACAATGAACTGCCCGATCGGATCTCGGATGTACTGTTCCTGGGGGCGGCAGGGATCGCCACCGCCGGGCTGGTGACCGCCGGCCGAGTGGATCTCGGAGTGACGCTGGGATTCCTTGCGGCGATACTCGCCGTACTCACTGCCTACATCCGCTGCCTCGGGGCAGCCCTCGACACGGGAAACTTCTTCGACGGGCCGTTGGCCAAACCGCACCGCATGTGGCTGCTGATGATCGGCGTCCTGGCAGCCCTCGCCGAACCCTGGCTTCCATGGCCGGAAGGATGGGCGCTGTTCGGCACACTGGCCCTCATCGCGTTGGGTTCCCTGTTCACGTGTATGCGCCGGTTGCGCCGGGTCAGCGCTGTGCTGCGTTCCCGTAGCAAGGACTTGCCATCATGAACGTGGGCAGGACTTCCCGGCGCAGCCTCGCCAGACTCATCAGCGCTTTCGCCGGTGCGCGCGTGGTGACGGCAGCCGGAGAACCTGGACCGGATCTTCCCGGGCAGGCCATCTACTACGCGAACCATTCGAGCCACCTGGACTTCCTCACCATCTGGGCCGCGCTGCCGGCAGAGCTTCAGCAGCGCGCCCGCCCGGTGGCTGCCAAGGACTACTGGGGCTCCGGGGTGCGCAAGGCCTTTGCCGAGCGGATCTTCAACGCCTATTTGGTTGACCGCCACGGCTCCAGCAGCCGCCGGCAGCGCACGTCGGACTCGGGGGTCAGCCCCAAAGGCCAGGTAGAGGGCATGGCGGAGGTGCTGGCAGCCGGTGACTCGCTGATTATCTTTCCTGAAGGCACCCGCGGCGAAGGTGACACCATCGCCCAATTTCACGGCGGACTGTACAAACTGGCACGACTCCACCCCGAGATACCCGTGGTCCCCGTGACGCTTGCCAACCTCGGCAGGATCCTCCCCAAAGGTGAGATGATCCCGGTGCCTCACCTCTCGACTGTCATCTTCTGCGAGCCGCTCCACCTGGAGCCCAATGAGGACAGGCAGACGTTCCTGGCCCGTGCCCGCCAGGTCCTCGTGGAAAGCCTGGCGAAGCATCAGGGCCCGCAACCCGCAGATTCCCCCGGAGAAGGCGACGGCCCCTCGGCCGCTCCTCGCCAGGCTCGGCAGGACAATCCGTGAGCGATTGGGAACTGGGTCTGCTGGACTCGTCGTCGCTCAAACTCCTCGGCGGCGTCGTCCTGGTTTTAGTAGTGGCTTCCGGGATCGCGTGGCTGCTGGGGCGCCGAGTGGGCAACACGAGCACCATCGTGAACCTCAAGCAGCGCATCAACGCCTGGTGGTTGATGGCCGCGCTGCTGGGCGCTGTTTTGGCAGCCGGCGAGACAGTGACGATCGTGCTGTTTCTGGTGCTGTCCCTGCTGGCGCTGCGCGAGTTCATCACCATCTCACCGACCGGACGAGGAGATCACAAAGCGCTCGTGTGGCTGGTGTTCATCATCCCCGCGGTGCACTACTGGTTCCTGTGGGAACACTGGTACGGCATGTTCAGTGTGTTCATCCCGGTGTACGCCTTTCTCTTCCTGCCGGCGCGCAATGCACTCGCCGGGCAGACCACCGGGTTCCTGCAGCGGACCGCGGTCATTCAGTGGGCGCTGATGGTCTGCGTTTACGCCATCAGCTATGCCCCGGCGCTCCTGCAGCTTCCGGTGGCCATGGAGGCAGGGCGGGACGCGGCCGAAGGCTCGGCGCCTGGGACCGGCGGGGCTACCGGCGCGCACCTGCTGCTGTTCCTGCTGATCGTGGTGCAGGGCTCTGACGTGCTGCAGTACGTGTGGGGTAAGACGCTCGGGAAGCATCCGATCGCGCCGAGCGTGAGTCCCAACAAGACCTGGGAAGGATTCATCGGGGGAGTGCTGTCGGCCACCGCCCTCGGTGCTGCCCTATGGTGGATCACACCGTTCACTCCGCTGATGGCCGGGCTCCTGGCTTTCATCTCCTGTGTGATGGGCTTCGCCGGCGGCCTGGTGATGTCTGCCATCAAGCGGGACCGCGGCATCAAGGACTTCGGCTCCACGATCCCCGGCCACGGAGGCATCATGGACCGCCTGGACTCGCTCTGCTTTGCGGCACCGGTCTTCTTTCACGCCGTGCGCTTCTTCTACACCTGACGTGGGCACGGAAAAGCGAAGGCCCCGCTTCCCTTTGTTTACAAGGGAACCGGGGCCTTTCTCAGTGGCGGTGACGGTGGGATTTGAACCCACGTTGGCTTTTACACCAAACAACATTTCGAGTGTTGCACCTTCGGCCGCTCGGACACGTCACCAACGCGTCAACCTTACCGGGTCCGGGGCCTCAAGCCCAAAACGTCCCGCTTGCTTGAGTCCGCCTCAGGTGCCGCTGCGCACCTACAGGTCGACGACGTCGTTCTTGCCGATGTCCGGGGTGTCCCCGGTGACGGAGCTCTTGGCGATCTTGAAGATGCTGGCAACCTTCGGCTCGTCGGATATCCAGTATTCGGCGGTATCACTGTTGACCTTGATCAGGGCGATGGTGGGGTCTTCACGGCCCTGTTCGAACCACGCCGCGGCGGAAGCCTTCCAGAGTTCCTGGATCTTCTCCTGGTCCCGGGAGATCTCGGCTCGGCCGCTGATGGAAAGGTAGCCCTTTTTGTCGGCAATGGAGACGTTGACGTTGGGGTTGTTGCGGATCTCGTCAGCCTTGGGGGAGGGGTCCTGGGTGAAGAACCACAGATTGCCGTCCGAATCCGTTTCCTGCAGTTCCAGCGGACGGCTGACCAGTTTCCCGTCCAGATCGACGGTGGTGAGGTTCCCGATGCTTGCGTGCTCAAGGATTTTCACTACGCGGTCGATTCCTGCCTGCTGCTCCTGGGAAGTCATGCCTGCTCCTTGCTGCCGAGGTAACTGAACGACAGCAAGCCTACTGATTACTAGCCGCTCTAGGTACTCCCCGCGATACGCCGTGAGCCGAAAAAGCTCCGAAGCAGGTCCGCGCATTCCTCTTCCCGCACGCCGGGGAAGACCTCCACCCAGTGATTCAGGCGGGGTTCGCGAAGAATATCGAACACCGATCCGGACGCCCCGGCCTTCTCATCCCAGGCCCCGAACACCACGCGGGGGACCCGGGCGAGCACAATGGCCCCGGCGCACATTGCGCATGGTTCGAGCGTGACCACAAGGGTGCAGCCGGCCAGCCGCCACTCGCCGAGCGCCTGGGCAGCCTCGCGGAGGGCCACAACCTCTGCGTGCGCGGTTGGGTCCCCGGTCGCCTCCCGCTCGTTGCGCCCGGTTCCCAGGACCTCCCCGCCGGGGCCGATGACGACGGCGCCGATCGGGACATCCGACGTCGCCAGGGCGGCACGCGCCTGGTCCAGGGCCATCCCCATCCAGGCGTCGTGGGAGGGGGTGATGAAATCCATACGCCTATGGTCCCTCATCCCTGAGTCCGGGGCGCAAATTCGCCCGGTTCACCGGGGGCCGCGGTGATAGTTTGGACTTATGCGCGTACTAGTAGTGGATCATCCCCTCGTAGCCCACAAGTTGACCGTCCTCCGAGATAAGGACACCCCGTCCCCGGTTTTCCGTCTGCTCACCGAAGAACTCGTGACCCTGCTGGCGTACGAAGCCACCCGCAATGTCCGGGTAGAGCCCGTGAACATCGAAACCCCGGTCACCTCGACCGTGGGAACCGGCTTGGTGAAGCCCACGCCCCTGGTTGTTCCGATCCTGCGTGCCGGCCTCGGCATGCTCGAAGGCATGACCCGGCTGGTCCCCACCGCCGAAGTCGGGTTCCTGGGCATGGCACGCAATGAAGAGACCCTCGAAGCCATTACCTATGCGGAGCGCCTTCCGGACGACCTGACCGGCCGGCAGGTCTTCGTCCTGGATCCGATGCTTGCCACCGGCGGCACCCTGCGCGAAGCCATTAAGTTCCTCTTCCAGCGCGGAGCAGCGGAGATCGTCTGCATCTGCCTGCTGGGTGCACCCGAAGGCCTGAGCGTCCTGGAGGAAGAACTCGCAGACGCCAACGTCACCATCGTCCTGGCGTCCATCGATGAACGGCTTGACGAAAAGGCGTACATCGTGCCGGGTCTCGGAGATGCGGGAGACCGTCTCTACGGGATTGTGCACTAGGCGCCCGACGGGTTGGCGCAAATGTCCATTATGTGGACAGCGGCTATCTCGCTTGACACTGAGCGGCTCATAAGCAGGCTTATGAGTCGCTCAGTTCTTTAAGTGGCAATTTCACCGTTGTGCCTTATGGAACATGGGTTCTTGCGCCGATGTAGACCAGGGGCAACGGGCGCGAATGATGCATTATCTGGTGAGTTCTGTCACAAAACGGTCACATGTGTCCACTATGTGAGACTGGGTAACCATTGTTACTTGTGCGAATAGCTTTATTACATGCAATAATCCGTAACGTGAACATCCACACGACAGCATGTGTCGCAGATCTTCTTCCTGGCACCCGTGCCAGCCAGAAGAGCTGCTGTCGTTGATTGCAGGCCTAGGACACCACCCCCCGTCCGCGGCACCACACCAGCCCACCGAAAGGGCGCAACCCCTGCGCCGTCTCGACCGGGAACACCCCCTGCATAGAGCCGTCTGACGGCAATTCACCATGAGGTCCCAAAATGTCAGTAGCATCCGGGTACGTCCACATCTCCCTCCGCAACGCACAGACCCGCTCGGCGGGAATGCCTCCACGCCAGGCAGCGCCCGGGTTCCGGCCCTTTGGCGCCCCGGGTGCCTTGCAGCAGTTCCCAGGCCAGGTCATTCCCACCGGTTCCCGTCCACTGGGCGCAATGAGCCCGGACGGTCTGCCCATGACCGCCCCCACCCCTGTTGTGGCGCCGTCAGGCATCCCCGGCCCGCAGCCGGTGGCCAGTGACACGGTCGCCCGCGGCTTTGTCATCTACGTCGGCCTCGACGAAGACACTGCTGCCGCCAACGGCACAACCCTCACCAAGCTTGCCCAGGAAATGCGTGCACACGTCCAGACCCTGGTTCCGGGCGCCCAGAGCCACGCCGCGGTTGCGCTCGCTCCAGCCGGTGCCTCCGGAACAGACATCGACGTCGTGCGCCAGGCGCTGGGAGATCCCACCGTCAGCCGCCGCCAGCGGCAGGAAGCCTCCGCACCGGCTCCCGTCCAGCCGACCGCGCCCCGCCCCTCCGGCGTGCTGATCGACCTGTCCCGGCGCGAGGTACACCTGGACGGCGAAACGCTGAACCTGACCTTCAAGGAGTTTGAACTCCTGAATTACCTGGTGGAGAACGCCTCCCGCACGGTAGGGCGCGAAGAGCTGCTCTCCGGCCTCTGGCGCAATGCCGAGGAAGTGCCCAACGAGCGGACGATCGACGTCCACATCCGCCGCCTGCGTTCCAAGCTGGGACGCCTTGCCAACACGGTCCGCACGGTCCGCGGACAGGGTTACCGCTTCTACGAGCACCCCGAGGTTGTTGTCTGGGCTGCTCCGGAATACAGCATCTAGCGACACCCTTTCCCATCGAGAGGGCAGTTACGGCCGGTTTCAGCCCTGAAAGCAGCCGTAACTGCCCTCTCGATGGTGGGGAGCTGGCCGGACTGGAACTGACCGGGATAGAACTGACCGGGCCGGAAGCGGAACGCCCCGCAACCGGGCGCGGATAGACTTGGCCCATGAGCGGCCACCACATCAAGAAACTCATGCTGCTGAGGCATGCCAAGGCAGACTGGCCGCGCGAAGTCACGTCCGACCATGAGCGCCCGCTCTCCGGCCGCGGGCACCGCGATGCGCCGCAGGCAGGGATCTGGATGCGGGAGCACGACGCCGTCCCGGACTTCATTCTCTGTTCCTCCGCCCTGCGCACCCGCCAAACGTGCACCTGGGTCTGCGACGAACTCGGCGACAAAGCCCCCACCGCCAAACTCGAGGACCGACTCTACGATGCCTCGGCGTCGTCCATCCTGAGCGTTATCAACCATGTCCCGGAAACCGTCACCAGCCTCCTGGTGATTGCGCACATGCCCGGCGTCCAGGAACTGGCCATGCGGCTTGCCTCGGTCTCCTCGAATGAAGACGCAGTCATGGATATGGCCACCCGGTATCCGACGTCGGGACTCACTGTCATGGAAGTGGAGGTTCCGTGGGCGGAGCTGGACGGCCGCGACGCGAAGATCACCCACTTCGCCGTTCCCCGCGGCTGAGGATCAGAGTCCGTACTTCTCCAGCAGCCGGAGCCAGATTTCACTGATGGTCGGGTACGCCGGGACAGCGTGCCAGAGCCGTTCCAGGGGTACTTCCCCGGTGACGGCGATAGTCGCAGCATGCAGCAGCTCCGCAACACCGGGACCGGCAAAAGTGAACCCGACCGGGATACCCCTGTCCTCATCGACCACCATCTGGGCCCAGCCCTCGTAGCCGTCGGCAAACAATGCGGACCCAGCCACGCTGATCGGCAGGGACGTTTCAGAGGCGCGGATGCCGCGCTCCTTCGCCTGGTCCGGCCGCAGGCCCACCATGGCAACTTCGGGATCGGTAAAGACCACCTGGGGAACGGCAGCGTGGTCCGCCGTCGCAGCGTAGCGGCTCCATCGCGGAGGCTCGCCAAAGCCGATCTCGCCGCTGGCCCTCGCAGCGATCGCCGCTCCAGTGGCACGGGCCTCGTACTTTCCCTGATGCGTCAGCAGCACCTTCCCGGCAGCATCGCCCACAACGTACAGCCAGTTCCCGGCTTCGGCGACAAGGCCGCTGTCATCGCAGGACAGGGCGTGCGGGTCCAGACCGAGGTCTTCCAGGCCGAGTCCGTCAAGCGCGGGATGCCGGCCGGTCGCCACCAGCAGCCGGTCGCCGTAGAGGAGGTCTCCGCCCGGCAGCGCCAGCACGACGGCGCCCGACCCATCCTCGAAGACCCGGTCCGCGGCGGTGCCGGTGAGGATTTCCACCCCGTCGGACCGCAGCGACGCGGCCACCAGCTCAGCGGCGGGCCGCGGGAACATGTCCAGCAGGCCGTGCCGCACCAGCATCGTCACCTCGGACCCCAGCCGGGCATAGGCCTGCGCCAGTTCAGTCCCTGCGACGCCTCCGCCAACGACCAGGAGCCTGGGAGGTGCTTCCTGTGAGGACGTGGCGTCAGCTGTTCCCCAGAAGTCGATCTGGTCCAGACCATCCAAAGGCGGCGTCACCGGCGCCGAGCCTGTGGCCAGGACGACGGCGTGGCGGGCCTGGATGCCTGCCCGGACTCCGGCGTCGTCACGTACTTCGACGCGGCGTTCACCGGTGAGCCGTGCCCGGCCGCGGACCAGGCCTATCCCGGTTTCTTTCACCCACTCGACCTGGCCGGCGTCGTCCCACCCGGACGTGAAGGAGTCCCGGCGGCCAAGGACGGCGGGGACATCGAGCGAACCGGTCACGGCCTGGCGGCTTCCAGCAACGGCCCTGGCCTCCTCCAGCGCGGTGCCGGGCCGCAGGAGTGCTTTCGAAGGCATGCAGGCCCAGTAGGAACATTCACCGCCGACCAGGGCGGATTCAACCAGGATCGCCTCAAGTCCGCCCTGCACGACGCGAGCCGCAGCGTTTTCCCCCACTGCGCCCGCGCCAAGAACTATGACGTCTGTTTCCAGGGTTTCAGCCATGGGCCCGAGCCTTCCATCTGTCCGGATCCGGGGCAAGGGCCCGAAGGTGCCGGCAGGGGCGGCGGGGGGCCGGGCCGAAAGCGCAGGCTGCGCAGCAGATGGCATGAAAAAACCCGGCCTGACCGCATTGCTGCTGGTCAGACCGGGTTTCCAGTGGTGCGCGCGAAGGGATTCGAACCCCCAACCTTCTGATCCGTAGTCAGATGCTCTATCCGTTGAGCTACGCACGCATTCTTTGGAATATCCTAGAAGTTGACGGGTTCCCCCGGCTTCCTTCAAGTTCTTCCGTGGCTGTTTGGCCGTAGATAACTATAGCGGGGTTGCGGGGAGAACGCCAATCGGGTTCCATTACGGCAAAACACTAGACCGGTCTATATGACCTTCGTCACTTAAGTGGGTGATGCAAGCTGGATTTCCGTTGAAATCTCGGCAATTTCGGGGCGGTCGACCAACTGGGCAGCAGCGTCCCGCCGCTGGAAAGCAGCAGATTTCGAAATAGCATCAAAAAACACCACTGACCCAACGAAGGGAAGAGTCATGGGCGATGACGCGCGTCAGCTAGTTCTCAATGAGAGCGGCAATGCTGCTCCTAGCCAGTTGCAGGACAGCAAGAACCGGGGAGCCTCCAGCGAGGCACCCACCACCCACCGTGCCCTGCTTGACTGGGTGCAGGAGGTGGCCGAGCTGACGCAGCCCGCCCGGGTCTATTGGGTGACTGGCACGGAAGAGGAAAACAAGGCACTGACGGATGAGCTGGTGGAAGCCGGCACCCTGACCCGCCTGAACCCGGAGACCTTCCCGAACTCCTTCGCTGCGTTCTCCGATCCTAAGGACGTTGCCCGGGTCGAGGAGCAGACCTTCATCTGCTCCGAGAAGAAGGAAGACGCCGGCTTTACCAACAACTGGATGGACCCGGCGGAGATGCATGCCAAGCTGGACGGCCTTTTCGCCGGTTCCATGCGTGGACGCACCATGTACGTCATTCCCTTCGTGATGGGCCACCTGGAAGCAGAGGACCCCAAGTTCGGCGTGGAGATCACCGACTCCGCGTACGTCGTCGCCTCGATGCGCATCATGGCCCGCATCGGCACGGACGTCCTGCGCAAGATGGAAGAGCTGGATGCCTTCTTCGTTCCGGCTCTGCACTCCGTCGGCGCGCCGCTGGCCGAGGGTGAAGCCGACGTTGCCTGGCCCTGCAACGAAGAGAAGTGGATCGTCCACTTCCCCGAAGACCGCTCCATCTACTCCTACGGCTCCGGCTACGGCGGCAACGCCCTGCTCGGCAAGAAGTGCTACGCCCTGCGCATCGCTTCCGTCATGGCGCGGGACGAGGGCTGGCTCGCCGAGCACATGCTCATCCTCAAGCTCACCAGCCCGGAGAAGAAGGACTACTACGTTTCCGCGGCGTTCCCCTCTGCCTGCGGCAAGACGAACCTGGCGCTGCTGGACCCCACGGTTGAGGGCTGGAAGGTCGAAACCCTGGGTGACGACATCACCTGGCTGCGCTTCGGCCACGACGGCGAACTTCGCGCCACGAACCCTGAGGCGGGCCTGTTCGGCGTCGCACCGGGCACCGGCTGGAGCACCAACCCCAACGCCATGCGCGCGATCGCCAAGGGCAACTCCATCTTCACCAACGTCGCGCTGACCGACGACGGCGGCGTCTGGTGGGAGGGCATGACCGACGAAGCGCCGGCGCACCTGACGGACTGGCGCGGAAACGACTGGACCCCGGAATCTGGCACCCCGGCTGCCCACCCGAACTCGCGCTTCTGCACGCCGATCGACCAGATCGACATGCTGGCCGAGGAATACCACTCCCCGGACGGTGTGCCGGTTTCGGCCATCCTCTTCGGCGGCCGCCGCAAGACCACCGTTCCCCTGGTCACCCAGGCACGCGACTGGACCAGCGGCATCTTCATGGGCTCCACGCTCTCCTCCGAGACGACGGCGGCCGCGGCCGGCGCCGTGGGTGTGGTCCGCCGCGACCCGATGGCCATGCTGCCGTTCATGGGCTACGACGCCGGTGACTACCTCAAGCACTGGATCACCCTCAGCGGCAAGGCCAACCAGGACAAGCTGCCCGGCATCTTCCTGGTCAACTGGTTCCGGCGCACCGCCGACGGCGGTTTCGCCTGGCCCGGTTTCGGGGACAACTCCCGTGTGCTGAAGTGGGTCATCGAGCGCCTGGAAGGCAAGGCTGACGCCGTCGAGACCCCGATCGGGTTTGTCCCGACCGGCGATTCGATCGACCTCAAGGGCCTGGACATGACTCCGGCCGACGTCGAAGCAGCTGTGCGCGTGGATCCGGCTGAATGGGAGACCGAGCTGGCCGGGATCGACGAGTGGTACGCCCGCTTTGGTGCGTCACTGCCCGAAGAGCTCTCGGCCAAGCTGGCAGAACTCAAGGAGCGCTTCGCCGCGGCGAAGTAGCCTCAAGGCAAAAGGCCGGGCCCCGCACTCAGTGAGTGCG
>NZ_JAXIOO010000027.1:0-43763 GCF_049311065.1 Arthrobacter sp. 7Tela_A1
CCGCCGTCCCGGGGCCGGCGGCTCTCCTTCGTTCGGATTGGCCCGGTTCGGGTTGGCCGGTCCTTCAGGCCCCCGGGGCGGAGCTGGCGATGATCTTCTCCAGTTCCGCAGCATCCAGCAGGTTGTGCGGACGGATGAGCTTATCCGCGGCGACGTAATAGAAAGCGGCACGGACCTTTTCCAGCGGAACGTTCTGCAGCCGGGACCAGGCCAAGCGGTAGACCGCCAGCTGCACGGACCGGACGGCGAGCTTGTCGGCTGAAGGAGGCGCACCGGTCTTCCAGTCGATCAGGTCCCAGCCGCCGTCGTCATCCCGGAAGACGGCGTCGATCCGCCCGCGGACCACTACGGATTCCACCCTGGTCTCCACCGGCACCTCGATAAAGGCCGGCGTCCGGTGCGCCCACTCAGACGCCTCGAACGTCGCCACCATGTCCTCAAGCTGGTAGGCCTCATCCACGTAGGCATCGGCCGCGCCCGGGTATTCGTCGAGGTCCAGCATTCCGCTGCGGCCGAAATACTCCTCGATCCACGCGTGGAACGCCGTGCCTTTGCGCGCTGCCATACCCGGTTCCCGGGGAACCGGCCGGCGCAGCTGCCGGGTCACGGCCTCCGGATCATCCTGCAGGTCCACCAGCATGGAGGCCGAAATGTGGGCGGGCAGTTCCACCTGCATCACCTCGTCAGGAGCGCGGTGCCGGGCGAGGACCAGGTCTACGTCCTTCCCCCAGCGGCCCGGCGGAAACACCGACCCGGCATCATCTGCCACGGGATCTGCCTTGTCCTCTCCGGGGGCACGATCCTGTGGGCCCGGGCCAGGGGAACCGGTGTCGGCCGCTGCCAGGACGGCAGCTGCCGCTGCCTCCATGGAGGCCCGGCGCGCCGGCGCCAGCGGGTCCTTGGGCCAGGCCGCCCGCTCCGTCAGCGCGTTGGCGGGGTTCTCATCCCCCTCATCGCCGGGTTCCAGCCAGGACAGCAGATGGAAGCCGTCCGCTCCGGCTTTCCCAAGCTCGTACAGGTCCAGCAGGTAGCGGGAGGCTTCCGTCGGTTTGGACCGACCGCCGCCCCAGGCGCTTGAGGTGCAGAACAAGACGTGTCGTGCCCGGGTGAAGGCAACATAGGCCAGGCGGCGCTCCTCGCGTTCGGCATGCCCGCGGGCGTCCTCGGCGAAGAGCTTTTCGGCGTTGACCCACGACTTCTGGTCCGGCTGCTCCCAGTCCCACTGCGGAAGGTCCGGCGCGTCCCCGCGGAGGTTCCACGGAATAGCTTCGTTGCCGCTGCTCCAGCGCGAGTCCTTGTCGTTGGGGAACTGGCCCTCGCTGAGGCCGGGGACGGCGACGACGTCCCACTCGAGGCCCTTGGATGCATGGACGGTCAGCAGCTGGACCGCTTCCCGGCTGGTCTCCAGCTGGGTCACGGGAAGCCCGTTCTCCTCCTCATCCGCAACCTCGAGCCAGGCAAGGAAGGCCGCAAGGTCCACCCGGTCCGCCGAGGCGCTGAAGGTGGCGGCGGCGTCGACAAAGGCATCGAGGTTGCGCCGCGATTCGTGGATGCTGATTCCCGGCTTTGCCGCAACCTCGATGTCCAGAAGGATGCGTCGTTCGACTTCTCCGATGAGGGTGGTGAGGTCCTCCCCCACGTAGCCGCGCAGTTCCCGCAGCTCATCGCGCAGGGCGCTGAGGCGGGCCAGGCCTGCAGCTGTCAGTGACCGTCCGGCGTGGGACACCCACCCCGGTTTGGGAAGGTAGTCAACGGCTTCAACGAGGCTGCCGGCTTCGGACAGATCAGTCTCGACGACGGCGGCTCCGCTTTCGTCCGGACCATCGACGTCGGCCAGGTCCTGAACGCTGACAGCGCGTTCCCGTACCCGCACCAGATGCCGTGACCAGTCAGCCAGGGCCATGAGGTCCGCCGGGCCGATCCGCCACCGCGCTCCGGCCAGGATCCGCAGCATTGAATCCGAACGCCCGGGATCCCCGAGCACGCGCAGGACAGCAAGCAGGTCAACAATTTCCGGCGTCGAAAGCAGCCCGCCCAGCCCGACGATCTGGACGGGGACCCCCTCCGCCTCCAAAGCGCGGCGGATCGGATCGAACTGTTTCTTTCCCCGGCAGAGAACTGCCACGGTGGGAGGAAGCAGGTTTCCCCGGCCGTCCGTCTCGTGGTCAGGATGTTTCCACCACTGTGTCCGCAGGGCAGCGATCTGCGCTGCCAGGGCCTCAGCTTCCCCCAGGCTCACCGTTCCGTCGGGCAGCTGAACCGTCTTCTCTGTGAGGTAACGGCCAAGGTAGACCTCGCCGACACGGGCCTTCGGCTTCGCCTGGAGTTCGGGGACGTCCAGCGGCCGGTTGTGCTTCAGCCACGGAACGCCCTGGTTCAGCGGTGCTGATACGGAGTTGGCGGTGGCGAGGATGGAGGTGGAGTTCCGCCAGGCCACCGAGAGATTCGCGACAGCGGCAGGCGTCCTGCTGCCGTCAGCCAGGACCTTGGGGAAATTGGTGCGGAATGTCCCCAGCTGTCCGGCAGATGCGCCGCGGAAACCATAGATTGACTGGTGGGGGTCGCCGACCGCGGTCACCGGCGTCCCGTCACCGAACAGCTTGGAGAACAGCACCATCTGCGCATGCGAGGTGTCCTGGAACTCGTCCAGGAGAACTACCTTGTACTTGGCGCGCTCCATCTCGACTGCTTCCGGGATTTCCTCGGCGATCCGGGCCGCCAGCGCCACCAGGTCACCGAAGTCCAGCTGCCGCCGCTCGGCTTTGGCCCGCTGGTAAGACTCCACCAGCTCCGTAACGGAGACCCGGGTACGGAGCTTGCCGAGCAGGGCCGTGGCTGCCTGGGCGGGCTCCTTCGTCTTCCCTGCCTGATAGGGCAGGGCCTGGACCTCGGCAATGTGCCGCTCCAGTTCGGCGCGCACCTGGGCCGGAGTGCGCAGGTGCTCCGAACATTCAGATGCCATCTGCAGGACGGCACCGACGAGCGTGGACTTGGCTGCCGTGAAGTGTTCGTAGTCCCCTGAATAGGCCTCCACGACCTCGTTCGCCAGCTGCCATGACTGCGCTCCGCCCAGCATCACGGAGTCGCGCTCGACGCCGATGCGCAGCCCGTAGTCGTTCACGATTCCGTTGGCGTAGGAGTGGTAGGTGGACACCGAGGGCTCCAGCTGACTGTCCTCGGGCGCTTCCGCTTCGGCACCCATCACGCGGTGCAGCAGCCGAAGCCTCCCCCGGATACGGGAGGCAAGTTCGCCCGCCGCCTTCCGGGTGAAGGTCACACCGAGGATCTGTTCGGGTTCCACGAGTCCATTGGCCACCAGCCAGACCACCCGGTCCGCCATCGTTTTGGTTTTGCCCGAGCCTGCGCCGGCCACTACCAGGAGCGGTTCAAGCGGGCCTTCGATGATCGCTTCCTGCGCCTCGGTCGGGTACTGGACCGGGTCGGCCGAATCCCCGTGCAGCAGCTCGGCGAGCTGACGCGCGGAGTAGGACCGCCCCTTCCGCTGTTCCATCTGCACTTCTTCCCCAACACGGACGCTCACTCGGTGACCTGCTTTCCTTCAGTGCAGAGCGGACAGATTTCCGGCAGCCGGCAGCCGTGGCCGCCGAAGCCGCTTCGCCCGGGATCGTGAATGGTCTCGAAGGTCGCGCCTGACATCAGTTCCGCCGCCTGCTGGATCATCTCGAAGGCACTGTCCTCCGCGGCCCCCAGCGGTGGCTGTTCCTGCACGGAAACACCCTTGGAGGATGTCCCCAGCTGAACCAGTGCGGCGCCGCCCGGTACCTGCGGCCCTTCCTCGAGGGCGCCCTTGCGCACCGCTTCCTGATACGCGGCCAGCTGTGGGTGGCCGGCAAGGTCAGCCTTCTTGGGAGCGGACTTTCCGGTCTTCAGGTCGACGATGAAAAGCCGGCCCTCGGCGTCGGCTTCCAGCCGGTCAATTTGGCCGCGGAGCAGCGCGGTACGGACAGCGCCGCGAACTTCCACGGGGATCTCAGCCTGGAAATCCTTTTCGACGGCCACCAGGTGCCGCCCTCCCTGGCGCATCTGGATCACGTAGTCCGCAAGCTTGCGGACCATTTTCTCGGCCCGCTGGAGATCGAGCTTGCTCTCCCAGGAATCCTTCATGCCCAAAGAGGGCCAGCGCCGCAGCAGCTCGGCAGCGTACTCGCTGCCGGACGCGTCGGGCATCTCCTGCGCTATCTGGTGGACGAGAGTACCCAGGGAACGGGCAAAGTCCGTTGCCTGCTCACCGCCTGCAGCAGAAACGAACCAGCTCAGCGGGGATTTCATCACGGCGTCGACTTTCGACGGCGAAACGGGGATCGGCGCATCCGGCGGCAGGATCGGCTCAGTCGTGGACAGCGGCAGCAATCCCCACCACTCGTCCGGGGCCGCGCCCGGCACCCGAACCGGGTGCCGCAGCATGCGCCCCAGGTGTCCGGCAGCTTCTGCCGCCGCTTCGGGGACCGTGTCTGACTGCTGGGCGTGGGCCCGAAGCTCCGCGACCAGCGAGCGCAGGGTGAGCGGACGCAGGACCTCCGTCCGTTCCCGGACGAGCACACCGTCCGGAAGCGGGTCCACCAAATCCAGGAACTGTGAGGGCTGTTCGTCCTCCGACGCGACCGCCGTACAGATCAGTTCCTCTTTGGCCCGGGAAACGGCCGTCGAGAAACTGCGCAGTTCATCGTGCCGGATCGCGTGCATCAGCGTCTGGGGGTTCCGGTACCGGCGGTAATCGTCGCCGTATTCAACTGCGGACACGAGGTCGCCGCTGCCCAGCAGCTCACCGCGCAGGCGCAGGTTCGGCCAGACGCCTTCCTGGATTCCGGCGACGATGACCAGCGGCCATTCACGCCCGGCTGCGCTGGCCGGGGTCAGCAGTTCCACCGCGTCCCGCTTCTGGGCCCGGGCCGCGAGGGTATCCATGGGCAGCTCGGAACTGGTCAGATAGTCCAGGAACTGGGCCGGCGTCGAACCGGGGAGCTGGTCCACGTAACGCTCAGCGGTTTGGAACAGCGCCATGATGGCATCCAGGTCCCGGTCGGCGCGCAGGCCAGTCGATCCTCCCGCCAGTGCTGCCTCGGCCCACTTCTTGGACCAGCCCGAGGCTGACCAGAGCGCCCAGAGCAGAGTCTCGGCAGTGGCTCCCGGCTGGGCGGCGGCTTCCCTGCCCGCACGCAGCATCGCGGCCAGGCGTTTCGCTGCTCCGGCCTCCCAGCCAAGACCGGCAAGGGCCAGGCCGGAGTCGGAGAGCGGATCAAGCAGTGCTTCCACCAGCAAGGCATCCGAACTCCGTCCGCCGCCGGCACGCAGCTCTTCGCGCCGCAAAGCCTGCCGCAGCCGGCGCAGGTCCAGCGAACCGGCGCCTCCGATGCGCGACGTCAGCAGCGAGACAGCCGTCTCGGGGGTCAGGAGTTCGGGAACGAGCACAACGGCGAACGCGTCCAGCAGCGGACGGACCGCTGCTTCATCCCGCACGGCTTTCTCCGCCACGGGCACCTTGACTTCGATTCCCTGGCTGGTGAGGTAGCGCTGGATCCGGGAGAGCTGCCCGCCGGTGCGGACGATGACCGCAATGTCCTCCAGCGGCCGGCCGTCCAGCAGCTGGGCTTGAAGGATGCGCTGGGCGATGTAGCGCATTTCATGCATCGGAGAGTCCACGACGTGCGCTGTGGCCGCGGGAGCTTCGTTCTGGCCGGCGGATTCCTTCCCGGACTCCGGTCCGGGGCGCCCGGCGCTGCTGCGGCAGGACGGCAGGCCCGGCACGACGGAGATCCGGGAGGCTACCCGGTGCCATGCCGACGCAACCGGTGCCGCCAGGCGGTGCTGGGTCGCCAGCACGGCCGTTTCCAGTCCCGGGCCGAGGGTCTCCTTGAGGTTGCCGAGCAGGTCGGGCCGGGCACCGCGGAAGCCCTGCACCACGGTGTCCGGTGCAGCGGTCACCACGACATCACGTCCTGCGGCAAGCACCGCGAGCAGCTGGTGGATCGCCGGGTTGGCCTCCTGCAGGTCGTCAACCAGGACCAGCTTCAACCGTTCGTGTTCAGCTGCCAGGAACTCCGGATCGGATTGGAGGATGTGCAGGGCGCTGGTAATGATGCCCGCAGGGTCGAAAGCCTCCGGCATCCGGATGTCCAGGACGTCACGGTATTCCCCGTAGAGGGCTGCGGCAGCAACCCAGTCCTGGCGTCCATACCGCCGCCCGTAGCCGGCCAGTTCCGACGGTTCCAGCCCCAGTTCGATGACGCGGTCAAAAAGCTGCCGCACCTCCTGCCGGAAGCCGCGGGTCCCCAGTGCCATGGACAGGGATTCCGGCCAGGGAAGCTCCGGCACGCCGTTCTGGCCGTGGCCGGCCAGCAGCTCCTTGATGATCACATCCTGCTCCGCACCCGAAAGCAGTTTCGGTGCACGAATGATGTAAGGGAGCCTGCCCTCGGCCTTTGCCCGGCGGATGACGTCGAAGGCGTAGGAGGCCCAGGTCCGCGCAGGCGCGGCGCTAATGGTCCGTTCCAGCCGCGCGGACAGGGCATCACGCAGGGACGCAGCTGCCAGGCGGGAGGGCGCGAGCAGCAGGACGCCGGCGGGGTCCAGGCCGCCACGTTCGATCCGCGCGACGGCGGTCTCGACCAGGACAGTGGACTTGCCGGTGCCCGGAGCACCCAGGACCAGGAGCGGCCCGCTGCCCGGACTCCTGTCCACGGCCAGCTGCTGGTCCGGGCTGAGGGCCGGAGCTGCCCTGCCGGCGGCTGCCGGCGGAACCAGTTGCAGGTTGATGCTCATGTCTCCACTTCACCATGTCCCGGTGACATTGCCTGATTCCTGCCTGCCGCGTCTGCCGCGAGCCGGTCCCGCAGTCCGTCAAGCACATGCCAGTCCGCGTCCGAGGGCTGCCAGCGCGCCTCCGGAAGCCGGACCCGGTAGCCGGTCCCGTCTGGTGCCATGCTCCCCCGGACCGGTGTTCCCTCCTGCACATAGTGCTCCCAGGCGCTCCGGCCGTGGCAGGCGGGCGGCTCCCCGGAGGACCTGATGACACGCCACCACGGCACGGCTGAGCCGCTGCGGGACATCACTTTGCCCACCTGCCGCGGCCCGCCCGCACCGAGAAGTTCGGCGATATCCCCGTAAGCCAGCACCCGGCTTGGAGAAATCAGCGCTGCAACTGCCAGCACCGCCTCGTCATAGTCCTCCCGCATGCTTCCAGCCTAGCCGCCGACGGCGCGCTGAATCCGGGAAATGTCCGTGCCCGCGGGTACGTTGGAAGTATGTTGAGCTGGCATAACCTCCCCCGTGCATCCTTCGACCTGGAAACCACGGGCCGCGATCCGCAGTCCGCCCGGATTGTCACGGCGTCGATCATCCTGGTGGATGCCGCGGGGAATGTCCTGGAACATCACGAGTGGCTGGTGGACCCGGGCGTGGAAATCCCGGAGGAGGCCGCAGCCATCCACGGCATTACCACCGCGCAGGCGCAGCGCGACGGCCTGCCCATTGGGAACGCCGTCGCACAGATCACCAACGTTCTCAGAGGCTTCTTCGACGCCGGCGTTCCGGTGCTGGCCTTCAACGCTTCCTACGACTTCACGGTGCTGGCCCGCGAGGCCGAACGTGCGGGCCAGACGGCACCCGTGCCGTTCCCCGTCATCGACCCCTACATCATGGACAAGCAGGCAGACCGGTACCGGCGCGGGAAGCGGACGCTGACCGCCATGGCCGAGCACTACGGCGTCAGCTTCGAGAATGCGCACACGTCCGCCGCCGATGTCATGGCCACGCTCGCCGTTGGGTCCGCCATGGCGAATGCCTTCCCGGTCCTTGCCCGGGAATGCACTGCGCTGCATCAGCTGCAGGTCGGGTGGGCGGCCGAGCAGGCGGCCAGTTTCCAGTCCTACCTCCGCCGCCGGGACCCCGAAGCGGTGATCGACGGAAGCTGGCCGGTCAGGTCCGCCCCGGCGACCGTCCCGCAGCTGGCCGCGGCCGGTGCACTGGATGCGGTTGACGCGGTTGACGCAGCTGACACCGCACCCGCCGGGCGTCCAGTACGTTCCCTGGCCGGGACGGTACCTCTGCTGGTCGAGGAAGCCGGCGGGCAACTTGGCCTGGCATTGTCGGGAGATACCGCCGTACCAGCCTGATCTCCGCAGCATCCGATTTCAGCCTGCGCGCCCTTCCCGCGTAGCATTGACATACTTAACGCAGTGTTTGGCGCTGATGGCGCCCGGGCGCACCGGCCAGTCCACAGGACCCGGTTGTCCGCCCTGTGCCACGCGATTGGCAGGCACTCTTCCCTAGCCGGGCCGTTGGCGTCCCATGCCGCCTGGCTTTTTTCCTGCACGACATTTTGAGTACAACAACGCAGACACGAGGATGAATGATCACTGTTACCGACCTGCGGAAGGTCTACCGTCAGGGCGCCCGCGATGTGGTCGCCCTGGACGGCGTGAGCATGAGCGTGCCCAAGGGATCCATCCACGGCATCATCGGACATTCCGGCGCCGGGAAGTCCACGCTGGTCCGCTGCCTCACGCTGCTTGACCGCCCGACGTCGGGAGCCGTTACCATCGACGGCCGGGAACTGACCAACGTGAAGGACGCCGAAATCCGGCAGGCACGCCGCCGCATTGGCATGGTGTTCCAGCACGCGAACCTCATGGATTCCAGGACCGCTGCCGCGAACGTCGCGCATCCCCTGGAGCTGGTGGGTACCCCCCGCAGCGAGATCCAGGCGCGCGTCACCGAGCTGCTCGCGCTGGTAGGGCTTGCCGACTTCGCCGACGCCTACCCTGCGCAGCTGTCCGGCGGACAGAAGCAGCGGGTGGGAATTGCGCGTGCCCTGGCAGCCCATCCTGACGTGCTCCTCTGTGATGAGCCCACGTCTGCCCTCGATCCGCGGACGACGGACGAGATCCTGGACCTGATCGCTGAGCTGACCCGCCGGCTGGAGCTGACCGTCCTGATCATTACGCATGAAATGAACGTCGTGAAGCGGATCTGCGATTCTGTTTCGCTGCTCGAAGCCGGTCGCGTGGTCGAGCACGGACCGCTGCAGGAAGTCGCCTCCGATTTGGGCGGCCGCCTGGCCAAGGCCCTCATCCCGCTTCCGGCAACTCCTTCCATGCCGGGCGGACCGGTGGTCGAGCTCCTGATGGTCGGCGAGCATGCCACAGAACCGGTGCTCTCAGGACTGACCCGGCGCTTTGACACGGACGTCAACGTACTGGCCGGAAGTGTCGAGACCCTTGCCGGAACCCGCTTTGGCCGGCTCCGGGTCCAGTTGGACCAGAGTACTGACATGGATGCTGTCCGGACATACCTCGCCGCCCAGGGCGTCGCAGTGGAGGTTGCAGCATGAACCTGCTCGAAGAACTCGCAAATAATCCCGGCATCACCAAGGCGCTTCCCGAAGCCGTCGCGGACACGCTGCTCATGGTGGGAGTCTCCGGATTCTTCACCCTGCTGATTGGGCTTCCGCTCGGCATTTTCCTGCACACGAGTGCTCCCGGCGGACTGCGTCCGATGCCGGTGACCAACCGGATCCTGTCCGACATCATCGTGAACATCACCCGCTCGATTCCATTCGCGATCCTGATGGTGATCCTGATTCCGTTCTCCCGGCTCGTCACCGGCTCCTCGATTGGTCCGCTGGCTGCCTGCGTGCCGCTTTCCATCGGCACCATTCCCTTCTTCGCCCGCCTGGTCGAAACCTCGCTGCGGGACGTCGCCGGCGGCAAGATCGACGCTGCCCTCGTCATGGGATCCACCCGGATGCAGGTCATCCGGAAGGTCCTGATGCCGGAGGCCCTTCCCGGGCTCGTCGCAGCTCTGACCACCACCCTGGTGACGCTGGTGGGCTACTCAGCCATGGCCGGCATCATCGGCGGCGGCGGACTCGGCCGGCTCGCGTACAACTACGGCGTCCAGCGCTTCGATACGGCAGTCATGGTGGTCACGATCGTGATCATCGTGGCGATCGTGCAGATCATCCAGCTCGTCGGTGATTTTACTGCCGCCCGGGTGGACCACAGGTCCGCGGCCGGCACCAAGCGCCGCCGCCGCCCTGCTGCAGGCAGCGCCGGCCCGTCTGCGCCGGCCAAGACTGCCGGCGGCGAAGAAGCGGCAGAAAGCACCGGCTCGCGGGTCCGTGCCTGAGGGCAGCATCCCCTCCCTATTCTTCCGGGACCGGCCCCTGCGGCGTGCCCCGGGAACTGCAGCCAGTAGCCGCTAGCTGCACAACGGCCGGCACCGGGTTCACCCGGTAACCGGATTCTTGAAAGGAAACGCATCTGATGCGGAAAGCATTCTCATTCGTGGCCACCGGCGTGGCCGCGGCTCTGGCGCTGACGGCTTGCGGAGGCTCCGACGCCTCCTCCAGCGCTGTGGAGAGCCTCGATCCCGCCACCCCGGTCACACTGACTGTGGGCGCCAGCCCGCAGCCGCATGCCGTCATCCTGGAATACGTGGCGGAGAACCTCGCGGCAGACGCCGGACTGGAACTGGAAGTCGTCCCGTTCGATGACTACGTCACCCCGAACATCTCGCTGGACGACGGCTCGATCGACGCCAACTACTTCCAGCACCTCTCCTACTTGGAGGCCCAGACCGAGAGCCAGGGGTACGACTTTGAGCACGGCGAAGGCGTGCACATTGAGCCGTACGCCGTCTTCAGCGATAAGCACCAGGACATTTCCGACGTCGAAGACGGAGCCCGGGTGGCGATCACCAACGATCCGTCCAACCAGGCCCGCGCTCTGGCCCTGCTGGAAGAGGCCGGGCTGCTCAAGGACGTGGGCGACGATGCCTCCGTCATCTCCCTGACGGATGAGCAGAATCCGAAGAACCTGGACTTCGTGGAGAACCAGGCTGAGCTGCTGGTCAATGACCTCTCCGATCCCACCGTGGACCTGGCGATCATCAACGGCAACTACATCCTCGACGCCGGGCTCAAGACGGAAGACGCACTGCTGGTCGAATCCGTGGAGAATAACCCGTACGCAAACCTGCTTGCCTGGAAGACCGGCAACAAGGACGCACGCATCGACAAGCTCGAAGAGCTGCTGCACTCCCCCGAGGTGAAGACCTTCATCGAGGAGAAGTGGCCGAACGGTGATGTGACTCCGGCCTTCTAGCCCGGGACACCGCCTCATCGAGATAACAGAAACTGCCCGTATCCAGACCGGATACGGGCAGTTTCTGTTATCTCGGTGAGGGAGAGCGCTACGGCTGGGCGGCCGCTGCGGCCTTCGCCGCTGCCGGCAGGGCAGCCAGGATCCGGTCCATTGCGGCGTCGTCGTGAGCCCCGGAAAGGAACCAGGCCTCGAAGACCGACGGCGGCAGGTAGACACCGGAGTCCAGCATGGAGTGGAAGAACGGCTTGAACCGGAAGGCATCCTGGGCCAGCGCATCGGCGTAGTTGTGCACGCCGTGCTCAGCTGTCCCGAAGGCGATGCTGAACAGGTTCCCGGCCCGCTGGACGCTGTGGTTCACGCCTTCGGCGGAGAGTGCCTCGGAGACGGCCTGGGAAAGCTGGGAAGAGCGGGCATCGATGTTGGCGTAGACCTCCGCAGTGGCCGCGGTAAGGGTGGCGACGCCGGCGGCCATGGCGATCGGGTTACCGGACAATGTGCCGGCCTGGTAGACCGGTCCGAGCGGTGCCAGGTAGTCCATGACCTCGGCCCGGCCGCCCAGGGCAGCCACGGGCATGCCGCCGCCAATGACCTTGCCGAAGGTGTAGAGGTCCGGTGCCCAGCCTTCCTGCTCCCCGGTCAGTCCCCAGTAGCCGGCTGCGGAGGTGCGGAACCCGGTGAGGACTTCGTCCAGGATCAGCAGCGCGCCGTGTGAGGTGGTGATGCGGGACAGAGCGGCGTTGAAGCCCTCGGCCGGGGTGACAACACCCATGTTGGCCGGAGCAGCCTCGGTGATGACCGCGGCGATGTTCGCTCCGTGCTCGGCGAAGGCTGCCTCCACGGCGGCGACGTCGTTGTACGGCAGCACCAGTGTTTCCGCGGCAGTTGCAGCGGTGACGCCCGCGGAACCCGGCAGTGCCAGCGTGGCGACGCCGGAGCCGGCGGAGGCCAGCAGACCGTCCAGATGGCCGTGGTAGCAGCCGGCAAACTTGATGACCAGGTTCCGGCCGGTGAAGCCGCGGGCCAGGCGGACGGCGGTCATGGTGGCTTCGGTCCCGGTCGAGACCATGCGCAGGCGCTCGACAGGCTTGACCCGGTCCATCACCAGGGCGGCCAGTTCGGCTTCGGCCGGAGTGGAAGCACCGAAGGACAAGCCCCGGTCGACGGCGGAGTGCACGGCTGCCAGCACGTCCGGGTGCGCGTGGCCCACCAGGGCGGGGCCCCAGGAGCAGACAAGGTCCACGTATTCACGGCCCTCGGAATCGGTCACATACGGACCCTTTGCGGAAACCAGGAAGCGCGGCGTACCGCCCACGGAGCCGAAGGCACGCACGGGTGAGTTCACGCCGCCGGGCATCAGGGCACGGGCACGGTCGAAGAGCTCTTCGGAGGAGACTGTCTGGGTCATTACTTGCTTTCCTTCAGCCAGGCCGCCAGCTCGGCAGCCCAGTACGTGAGAATGATGTTGGCACCGGCACGCTTGATGCCGAGGACGGATTCTTCAATGGCGCGGCGGCGGTCGATCCAGCCGTTCGCTGCCGCAGCTTCGATCATCGCGTATTCGCCGGAGATCTGGTAAGCGGCCACCGGAACCGGTGACATGGCGGCGACGTCGGCAAGGATGTCCAGGTAGCTCATGGCCGGCTTCACCATGACCATGTCTGCACCCTCTTCGAGGTCGAGTTCCACTTCCAGGAGTGCCTCGCGGCGGTTGGCGGCGTCCATCTGGTAGGTCCGGCGGTCGCCCGTGAGCTGCGAATCAACGGCTTCGCGGAACGGTCCGTAGAACGCCGACGCGTACTTGGCGGCGTAGGCAATGACGGAGACGTCCTGGAAGCCGGCGTCGTCCAGTGCCTGCCGGATCACGGCGACCTGGCCGTCCATCATGCCGGACGGGCCCAGCACGTGGGCACCGGCGCGGGCCTGCTCCACGGCCATCCGTCCGTAGATTTCCAGCGTGGTGTCGTTGTCCACGACGCCGTCGGCATCCAGTACGCCGCAGTGCCCGTGGTCAGTGAATTCGTCCAGGCAGACATCGCTCATGATCACCAGCTCGTCGCCGACCTCGGCGCGGACATCCGCAATCGCCTTGTTCAGCACGCCGTTCGGGTCGGTTCCGGCGCTGCCGGCTGCGTCCCGTTCTGCGGGAATGCCGAAGAGCATGATGCCGCCGACGCCGAGTTCAACGGCTTCGGCAGCGGCGCGCTTGAGCGTCTCGGTGGTGTGCTGCACGACGCCGGGCATGGAGGTGATGGGATTGGGTTCGGACAGGCCCTCCCGGATAAAGGCGGGGAGGACAAGCTCAGCCGGGTCCAGGCGGTATTCGGCGGTCAGGCGCCGCATCGCCGGTGTGGTCCGCAGCCGGCGGGGACGGTGCTGGGGAAAACTCATGGATGCGTTCTGCCTTCCGTTTCGGTGGATCGTGAATTCTGGTGGGCGGCGAGGGCGGCTTCGACGGCGTCTGCCATGCCGGCCGGCGTCGGGCTGGCTGCCGTCGCGGCCGGCGGGTGGCCCAGCCTGCTGAGTTCCTGCGTTGTCGGGTCCCCGATCGCGGCCAGCAGCGCGGTGCCCGGAACCAGGCAGTCGCGGACAAAGCGGCGGGCCGTGCTGGGAGAGGTAACTACGACGGCGTGGGTTGGGTTCCCCCGGCTGCTGCCGGCGGCGAAGGCGCGGTAGTCCGCGGGCGTGAGTACCGGTTCATCTGCGGGATCTTTCCGCACCAGCGGCACCGCAGCCGGGTAGTCCACTGTCTCGTACGCAGCGACGGCCGTGACCTCCCAGCCAGCGCCGGAGAGCGCGTTGCGCAGGAAGGGATCGGCTATGTCCGCCTGCGGCAGGAAGATCCGGCCGCCGCCGGCACCCGGCCAGGACGCTGCCAGGCCCCGCGCGGACTGGTCCGTCTCGGGCAGGAAGCTAACCTCGATTCCCGCCGCCGCCAGGGCCTTCCCGGTCGCGGAACCGACCGCGGCAACCCGGGTTCCGCCAACCAGGGCAGAAAGCCTGGTTCCGGTGGCTGAGGCGAAGTGCTTCAACGCCTGGACCGTTGTCGCGGACGTGAAGATGATCCAGTCGAATAGTCCCGCACCGAGGTCCAGCAGTCCGGAGGACACCGGTGCGGTGTCCTCCGGAAGCTGGAAGTCGATCAGTGGAAGCAGCTGCACCCGTGCCCCGCGGGCGCGCAGTTCAGCTGCCATGGGCCCGCCGCGGCCGGGGGTGCGCAACAGCACTACTTCGGCGCCGGAAAGCTCCCCTCCGCCACCGGAGGAGAGCCCGTCGCCGGAGTGCGGCGCGCTGCTGCCTTCACCGTTCATCCGGCCCAGCCTCAGCGGCCCATCAGGAGGCAAGCTCCGTGAGCTCCGCTGCGCCCGCGGCGAGCAGTTCTTCAGCCATGCGGACACCGAGGGCCCGTGCGCCGTCTTCGTCGGCCTGGGAGGTCGAGGAATACCGCCGCAGGACGCGGGTTCCGTCATCGCTGCAGACCACTGCTTCCAGGGCCAGGCCTTTTTCGGTCACCCGGGCCAGGGCACCGATCGGCGCGGTGCAGCCTGCTTCCAGCCGGTACAGCAGGGCACGTTCCGCCGTGACGGCCAGCCTGCTGGCAGTGTCGTCATAGGCGGCAAGTGCCCGGCTGAGCGGGCCGTCTGCGGCGTCGGTGGTGCGGCATTCCACGGCCAGCGCGCCCTGCCCGGGCGCCGGCAGCATCACAGCGGGATCCAGGAACTCCGAGACCATGTCCAGGCGCCCCAGCCGGGAGAGGCCTGCGGCGGCCAGCACGACGGCGTCGAGGTCCCCGGGGCCGCCCTCGACCAGTCCGGCCACACGGGCCAGGCGGGTGTCGACGTTGCCCCGGATGTCCACGATTTCCAGGTCCGGACGCGCAGCACGCAGCTGGGCCGCACGGCGGGGCGAGCCGGTGCCCACAGTCGCTCCGGCCGGAAGCTCCGCGAGGGTCAGCGAATCACGGGCACACAGGGCGTCCCGGACATCGACCCGTGCCGGAACAGCCCCGATAGTGAGGCCGTTGGCCTCGGCCGTGGGCAGGTCCTTCAGGGAATGCACGGCAACGTCGCAGTCACCGCGAAGCAGCGATTCACGCAGCGCGGCCACGAACACACCTGTGCCGCCGATCTGGGACAGGGCTGCCCGGTTGACGTCGCCCTCGGTCTTGACACGGACAAGCTCCACCTCGAAGCTGCCGAGTTCAGCGAGCGTCTCCGCGACGGTGGTGGTTTGCGTGAGGGCCAGGGCCGAGCCCCGGGTGCCGATCAGCACCGGTGCCTGCGCCACTACTCGACACCCACGGTGGAGTCGGCGCCCGCAATTGTCGGCTTCTCGCCTCGCAGGTTGGCGCAGCAGCCGGGGCGGCACACGTCGTACCAGGGCCCGAGGCTGGTCACGGCCGGGCGAACGGCAATGTTGTTTTCCACTGTCCGTTCACAGACCAGGTCCACCAGGCCGGCCACGAACTTTTCGTGGATGCCCGGGGTCGGTGTGCGGTGTGCTGCGAGTCCGAGTTCGGTGCAGGTGTCCATGGCTTCGGTGTCCAGGTCCCAGATGACTTCCATGTGGTCGCTGACGAACCCCAGCGGGACAATGACGACGCCGTCCACACCCTTAGCCGGCAGCTCGGCAATCGCATCGTTGATGTCCGGCTCGAGCCAGGGGATGTGCGGAGCGCCGGAGCGGGACTGGTAGACCAGCTGCCAGTCCAGGCCTGCTGCTTCGGGAACCCGCTCCATGATGGCGCGTGCGTTCGCGAGGTGCTGCGCCACGTAGGCACTTCCCTCTTCGAACTCCCGGTCGCGCGGACCGGCTGCCTCGGCGTCGGCGGTGGGGATGGAGTGGGTCGAGAAGAGGACCTCGATCTTTCCTTCCGGCTTGCCGGCGGCGGTGAGCTGCTCCCGGACCTTGGCGATCGAATCCCGCACACCTTCGACGAAAGGCTCCACGAAACCGGGGTGGTCGAAGTACTGCCGTACCTTGTCCACCTGCAGCTTCTTGTCCAGGCCGGTCGCCAGGAGGTTCATGCCCAGGTCTTCGCGGTACTGCCGGCAGGAGGAGTAGCAGGAGTAGACGCTGGTGGTGACCATCAGCAGGCGGCGGTACCCGGCGTCGGCTGCTTCCTGGAGGACATCCTTGATGTAGGGATCCCAGTTGCGGTTGCCCCAGAGCACCGGCAGCTCGATGCCGCGGCGCCCGAGCTCCGCTTCCAGCGCTGCCTTCAGTGCCCGGTTCTGCTCATTGATTGGGCTGATGCCGCCGTTGGCGCGGTAGTGCGTAGCCACCTCTTCGAGCCGCTCATCGGGGATGCCCCGGCCGCGGGTGACGTTGCGGAGGAACGGGATGACGTCTTCCTGGCCCTCGGGGCCGCCAAAGGAAGCCAGGAGGATCGCATCGTACTTGGCCGGAGCCATCACGCCGTCCTCATTGACTCCGTCGAACGGGTCGAAGGACGGTTCTGCGGCAGTGGATGTCATTTGAGCACCTCGGGAACTTCGGCAGCGGCAATGCGCCGGCCGGTGTAGAAGGGGATCTCTTCGCGCACGTGGTTGCGTGCTTCGGTGGAACGCAGGTGGCGCATCATGTCCACAAGGTCCACCAGGTTCGGGGCTTCCAGGCCCAGGATCCATTCCCAGTCGTTCAGGGCGAAGGAAGCCACAGTGTTTGCCAGCACCTGCGGGAACTCCCGGCCCAGCTTGCCGTGGTCGCGCAGCATGGCTCCGCGCTCCTCGGCGGGCAGCAGGTACCACTCGTAGGAACGCACGAACGGGTAGACGCAGATCCAGGCTTCCGGGGCGATGCCGCGGGCAAAGGAAGGCCAGTGGTTCTTGGAGAACTCGGCGTCGCGGTGGACACCCATGGCAGACCAGGCAATTTCGGTGCCGGAGAACAGTTCGGAGCGGCGGATCTGCCGGACCGCTGCCTGCAGGGCCTCGGGACGGCTGCCGTGCAGCCAGATCATGATGTCCGCGTCAGCGCGCATGGCCGAGACGTCGTAGATGCCGCGCAGGGTCACCGACTCGTCGGCAAACCCTGAGACCAGTGCTTCGAAGGCTTCCAGAGCGCCTTCGCTGCTCTTCCGGGGAAGTTCGGACCGCTTGAAAACGGTCCAGAGAGTAAAGAACTGTTCTTGTGTTTCGGCTGTTTCAGTTTCGGTCTGACCCATGGGCTCACTCATGTCTAACAGTCTGCCGGTTTCGGCAGGCTTAGGCGAAATAGGGAACTTCTACGTGCCGTAGAACTGTTTCGATTATTCCACGGCTTTCACGGCCTCGGCGAGGTGCTTCGCGCGGTACCGGGTATCCGCCGTCACGGCGGCCAGTCCGGTTCCGGCCAGCCAGGCGCCCACGACTTCCAGTCCGTGTACTTCGGCGACCGCAGCACGCACCGCCGCCACTCTTTCGGCGTGGCCCACCGAAGCGGACGGGAGTGCTCCCACCCAGCGGACGACGTCCCAGCCGATCACGTCGGTCTCCTCCAGGGGCACCTGGAGCAGGGCAGAAGCATCTGCGAGCGCCGCCGCGAAAAGATCCTCATCCGGGCGAAGGGCCGTGGTGTCCACAGCCTCGCCGGGGCCGAGCCCGCGGCCGTAGGACAGGCGCAGGACATGTGTGCCCGGTCCGGTGGAATCAGCGAGCCACTGCCATTTGGCGGTGGCATGGGTCAGCGCCTTGGCCTGGACGTCGGCGTCCAGCGCCACCAGCACTCCGGTCCCCCGGGGCTTGGCGTCAAGTTCAGGTCGGTCCACCACCAGTGTCACCAGTGCCACCCCGGGACCTGGCCCCGGGCGGAAATCCCCGAGTCCCGGAACGGAAGGTGACAGGAGATCGACGGCGGCCGGCCCGTCCGCCGCAACCACCACGGCGTCCGCCTCAAGCAGGTCCCCCGCGGCTACCCGGAAGCCTTCGGGGGTCCGGTCGATGCCGGTCACAGGGGTGCCGGCCAGGAGCGTGGCACCGCGCTGCCTCAAATCTGCACAGAGCGCCCGGGTCAGTGCCCCCATTCCTCCTTTAAGGGAGGCAACGGTGGAGCCGGCAGGTGCCGCTTTCCGCATGGCCCCCACGGCAGCGGAGAGCGAGCCGTGCTCGGCCATCGCCTTGCGCAGGCCCGGAGCCACAGAATCCACGTCCAGGACATCGGGGTCGGCGGAATACACTCCGCCCACCACCGGGCTCACCAGCCGCTTCAGGACCGGTTCTCCCATCCTGGACCGGACCACCTCACCCAGGCTGACCTTTTCCTTGCGCAGCAGGGGTGCCACCGGAAGGACACGGTCCAGGGAAGCCCGGGCCACGCCGACGCGTCCGATGGCTTTGGCGATCTCTTCGGCCCGCGGATCCGCAGGGATCCCCAGCAGTCCGCTCTGCGGCATCCGCTGCGCTGCCTGAGCCAGATCCGGCCCGCCAAGCTGCAGCCAGGCCCCGGCCGGGTCCGGCTGCACAATGTCTTCGGCCAGGCCCAGCTCCCCGATCAACTGCGGTACTGCCGGAGAGCGCGAAGCATACGATTCGGCACCGCTGTCCAGGTTCAGCCCGGCAACCCGGTGGGTGCCTACGCAGCCGCCGAAAGCCTCTGCGGCCTCCAGCACCGTCACCTCCAACCCTTCGCGTGCCAGGTCACGGGCGGCGATGAGTCCGGAGATTCCCCCTCCGACGACGACGGCGCGGCGTGCCTGCCGGGTTTGAGGTGCTTCCGGCTTCGCGGCTGCGGCCATGGTTACGGCTCCACGGAGTGGATGAGTTCAACCACGCGGGTCAGGATTTCCGGGTCGGTGTCCGGCGGCACGCCGTGGCCGAGGTTCACCACGTGGCCTGGCGCAGAGGCTCCGGCTGCCAGGACCCCGCGGACGTGCGCTTCCAGCACGGGCCAGGGCGCGGGCAGCAGCGCCGGGTCGATGTTGCCCTGGAGCGGAACGGTCCCGCCCAGGCGGCGGTTGGCCTCATCCAGCGGCAAACGGTAATCAACGCCAACGACGTCGACTCCGACGTCGCGCATCGCGGCCAGCAGTTCCGACGTTCCCGTGCCGAAGTGCACCAGCGGCGCACCGAGGCCGCGGACATGGTCGAGCGCCCGGGCCGATGCCGGCGCCACCTTCTCGGTGTAGTCCTTGAGCCCCAGCGACCCTGCCCAGGAATCAAAAAGCTGGCCGGCGCTGGCCCCGGCTTCCAGCTGGGCGCGCAGGAACATGCCGGAGGCATCGGCTGCCCAGTCCGTCAGGGCCTTCCAGGTTTCCGGGTCGGCGTGCATCATCGTGCGCGGGCCCAGGTGGTCGCGCGACGGTTTTCCTTCCACCATGTAGGCGGCCAGCGTGAAGGGCGCCCCGGCGAAGCCGATCAGCGGCGTGCTGCCCAGCTGCTCCACCGTCAGCGCCACAGCCTGGCGGATCGGTTCCAGCGCCTCTTCGGTGAGGCGGGGAAGGGCAGCGACGTCGGCGGCAGTCCGTACCGGTGCGCCCAGGACAGGTCCGACACCCGGCACGATGTCCACGTCCACTCCCGCCAGCTTCAGCGGGATCACGATGTCGGAAAAGAAGATCCCCGCATCGACGTCGTGCCGGCGGACCGGCTGCAGCGTGATCTCGGAAGCCAGCTCAGGCTGCAGGCAGGATTCCAGCATGCCGATGCCTTCCCGGACCTTGCGGTATTCAGGCAGTGAACGTCCGGCCTGGCGCATGAACCAGACCGGCCGCCGGGACGGCGTGCCGCCGCGGTAAGCGGTGATTAGCGGGGAATCGGCCGTGCGGCCATCCATGAGCGGATGAGAGGCGCTGAGAGTCATGTTCTGATTCTCCCCAAAATCGGCTCCGAAGGTTAAACGGCGGGCCTGCTGCGGCCGCACCGGCTGCCCCTAATGCGGCTCAAATCACACTGCGCTGTGGTCTCCGATGCCGTCGATAACAGTTTGGATGGCTAGTATTAAGCCACTGTGGTTCTTCTATCCCTTATTGCGACGCACTCAGACGTAGACCTCGAGACCGTAGCCCGGCTTAGTGCGGGCGCGCCCAAGGTCCCTTCCTCCCTGCTGGAAAACGGCCCCGCTGTTGCCGGCGCGGTGGTCCTGGCGACCTGCAACAGGTTCGAGGTGTACTGCGAAGCCCGGTCTGAGGACGACGTCGAAGCGGCACGTTCCGCGGCCATCGCGGAGATCAGCCGGCACTCGGGACTGGAAGAAGACCTCGTCTCCCGTTCCCTGACCACGAACACCGGCCAGGAAGTAGCCAAGCACCTGTTTGCCGTGGGCGCAGGGCTGGACTCCGCCGTCGTCGGCGAACGCGAAATTGCCGGCCAGGTCCGGCGCGCACTTATCGAAGCGCAGCAAGAGGGCACGGCCAGCGGCACCCTGACCCGCTTGTTCCAGACAGCTTCACGGACGGCCAAGGACGTTGGCGCGCTGACGGCGCTGGGCAAACGGGGGCTTTCGATCGTTTCCGTCGCGCTGGAACTCGCTACAGATCTTTCCGAAGACATTGACTGGCGCAACAAGGCCGTCGTCGTTTTCGGCACCGGTGCCTATGCCGGAGCAACCATGGCGCTGCTCAAGGAGCGCGGCTGCACCGATATCGGCGTCTACTCCTCCTCCGGACGCGCCGAGTCCTTCACCGCTTCCCGCGGCGGAACCGCCTTGGACGGCGAGAGCCTGGCAGCCGCCGTGGCCCGTGCCGATGTCGTCATCGGCTGTTCGGGTTCGGAGAACCAGGTCGGCGCCGACGACATCCGCCGGGTCCGGGAAGACACCGAGCGGCCCCTGATCATCATCGACCTGGCCCTGACGCACGATTTTGACCCCGCTGTCCGCGAAGTTGACGGCGTGGAGCTGATTACGCTGGAGTCCGTCCGGCTCGCCGCTCCCGCGGAACAGGCAGAATCACTGCAGCAGGCCAACCGGATTGTTTCCGATGCCGCCAAGGCCTTCTCCGAAGCGCAGCTGAGCCGGGAACTGGATTCGGCAATCGTCGCCCTGCGCCGTCACACCCTCAGCGTCCTGGACAAGGAACTGGAAAAGGTCCGTGCCCAGCACGGCTGCACCGGCGCCGGCCAGGAAGTCGAATTCGCGATGCGCCGCATGGTCAAGGCCCTGCTGCACGTTCCCGCCGTACGTGCCCGGGAGCTGGCAGCCAACGGCGGACAGGATGACTACATCCGCGGGCTGGAAGCCATCTACGGCATCACGCTGGATGCGGCCCCGGCCGAGCAGCCCGGTGCCGCGGCTGATCCGGTCCCGGAAGAAGAGACCGGGCGCAGCAAGTCCGCCTGATCCTTCCCCCGAGCAAGCCCTAGTAGACGGGTTTGTGCGGCTCGATGTCCCGCACCCATTCCAGGATGCCGCCGTCGACATTGTAGGCGTTGGGGTTTCCCCGCTCCCTCAGGAAAGCCGTCACCTCAGCCGACCGGCCGCCGGACTTGCAGTGCACATAAACGGTCCGCCCGGAATCCGGGACATTTTCTCCGGACAGGATCCCCGCCCGGGGAACCAGGGCGGCGCCGTCGATGCTCACAATCCCGTGCTCCCCCGGTTCCCGCACATCGATCAGGTCGAAGTCCGCCCTGCCGGCCGCGCGTTCCCGGAGCAGTGCAGCCAGTTCCGTCACTGAAATCCCCGGCACCTCGGCCCGGGCATCCGAGGCACCGGTCCCGCAGAAAAGTCCGTAGTCGATGAGCCCGGTGACCTTGGGACGGTCCGGGTCCCTGCGGAGCCCGACTTCCCGGAAACTCATGTCCAGGGCATTGAAGACCAGCACCCGGCCCAGCAGTGTCCGGCCGGTTCCGGTGAGAAGCTTGACCGCTTCGTTGACCATGACCGAGCCGATCTGGGCGCACAGGACTCCCAGAACTCCGCCTTCCGCGCAGGACGGGACGGCACCGGGTTCGGGCGCTTCCGGATAGAGGTCCCGGTACGTTGGGCCGTGTTGTCCCCAGAAGACGCTGACCTGTCCGTCAAAACGCAGGATGGATCCCCACACATACGGCTTCCCGAGGATCTCCGCCGCGTCATTGACGAGGTAGCGGGTGGCGAAGTTGTCCGTTCCGTCCAGGATCAGGTCATAGCCTCCGAAGATCTCCAGCGCATTTCCGGCATCGAGCCGGACGTCATGCAGCACCACGTCCACCAGGGGGTTCAATGCCTTCACGCTGGCGCGTGCGGACTCCGCTTTGGAGGTGCCGACGTCGTGCACGGAATGGATGACCTGGCGCTGCAGATTGGAGGTGTCCACCGTGTCGTCGTCCACGATGCCCAGGGTCCCGACTCCCGCGGCCGCCAGATAGAGCAAAGCCGGCGACCCCAGCCCGCCGGCGCCGATCACCAGCACTTTCGCGTTTTTGAGCCGGCGCTGTGCCTCGGCGCCAAAACCCGGAAGGATGAGGTGCCTGGAATAGCGCTCGGTTTCCTCCCGGGTCAGTTCCTCCGCAGGATCAACCAGGGGCGGCAGCGCAGCCAGCGTGTCAATGCTCATGGCATCCAATGTATGCTTCCGGCAGCCCCGATTCGAGGCTGCCACCGCGCGAGCCGGACCGGCGTGCCTTCCCTCCGTGTTACCCGCGGGTAAACTGTTGTTCCACGAGCCGGGTCCGCACCCGGCACCCATCGAGAGGTCCAACGACACGTGAGCAACCAGCCCGCCGGCAAATCCACCCGGCTCCCCCGGGAAGAGCGCCGCCGGCAACTGATGCAGGCAGCGCAGGAAGTCTTTGTCAGCCGCGGGTTCCACGGCGCCGCGATGGATGAGATTGCCGAGACCGCCCAGGTCAGCAAGCCTGTGCTGTACCAGCACTTCCCGGGCAAGCGCGAGCTCTACCTGGCGCTGCTTGATGACCACCTTGGAACGCTGACCCAGTTCCTCAAGACAGCGCTTTCCTCCACGACGGACAACAAGCTCCGCGTCCGGGAGACCATGCGTGCCTACTTCCGCTTCGTGGCGCAGGACAGCCAGGGCCACCGTCTGGTCTTCGAATCCGATTTGACCAGCGACGACGAGGTGAGCTCCCGGATCGAGGAGTTCAACGCCCGCTTCGCCAGCGACATCGCGGACGTGATCGCCGAGGACACCAAGCTTTCCCACCTTGAGGCGACGCTGCTGGGCCGCGCCCTGGCGGGTATGGCGCAGGTCAGTGCCCGCTACTGGCTCGAAACCGACGGCGGCCTGGACATCGATGCTGCCAGCGAGCTGGTCTACCGTTTAGCTTGGCGCGGAATCAGCCGCTTCCCCAAGGAAATCTAGAGTAGATTCGATTCACTTGAGTTCGTTTACACAGGAGGCACCACGGTGGAAGTAAAGATCGGTATCCAGAACGTCGGACGCGAGATTGTGTTCGAGTCCGGGCAGAGCGCGGACCAGGTCGCCGACACCGTCGCCGAAGCCATCAAAGGCTCGAAGGAACTGCGCCTTTCCGATGAAAAGGGACGCCTCATCATCGTTCCGGCAGGCGTTATCGGCTATGTCGAGATCGGCGCCGAAGAAGTCCGCCGCGTCGGTTTCGGTGCTCTCTAGGCACCATGCTTGAGCTGATGCTCGCCGCCGTGGCAACTGCCTCGGCCGGCTTCATCGTCTGGGGTGCCGACCCGCGCAGGCGGCGGTACGGCATCCTCCTGCTGCCGGGGATCTCCCTGGCAGCAGGGCTCACGGCCTGGATTCTCCTGCAGTTCTCCGGCATTCCCGTCACTCCGGGCCTGACATGGCTGACCTGGGCAGTTCCCGTCATGGCCGGTCCCGCCGCTGCGGTGACGGCAGCACTGCTTCTGGTTCCCCGCCGAACGGCCCGTGACAACGCCGAAGAGCAGCGCATCCTTCGGCTCTAGTCCTGCGGGCGGTCCAGGATTCTTGAAAGTTCACGCGCGAAAACCGGTGCAACCGCATCGTGACCGGCCCGGCCGAAGTGCAGGCCGTCATCCAGCTTCGAACGCACCGAGTAGCGCTTCCACCAGTCCTTCGGGCTCAGGAACTCCAGGTTCTCCTCGGCTGACACCCTGGCCATCAGGTCATCGACTTCGCCCCGCCGTCCGGTGCCGTCTCCAATGACGCCGACGACGACGATCCTGGCCTCGGGGTAGGTGCGCCGGATTTCCCGGATCAGCGCGATGGCATTGTGCCGGATCTCCCGGTTGCTGGCCCCATGGGCGTCGTTCCCGCCGCCCTGCAGGACAACCAGCCCGGGCTTGCCCCACGGCATCAGCCACTCCTCGCCTTCGAGTGCTGAGGGATAGTTGCCCACCGTGCCGTTGCCCTTGGTGTAGCCGGTACCGCCGGCTCCCAGAATCACGGGTTGGTAGCCCAGCGAAAACAGCCCCTTGCCGACCCATGTGTCCCTGCCGGCCTGTGAATCGCCGATGACCACAGCCGCCTTTTCCACCTCTGGAAGGTAGACCATGGTCCGGCCCAGCCGGGGAACGTACATCAGGGAGCCCCTCTGGAAATCGGTCCGGTAGTCGCCGCCGAAGCTGTATTCCGAGGTGACCGGCCACCCCAGGTTCCCTTCGGAAGACTTCCACCTGCTGAACACCTCCGTGCGCAGGGCACGTGCCCCGGAGGAAGCGGACCACACGAGCGTCTCCGCACCGAAGGACCAGGAACACCCGGCAAGGGAACAGGCTGGGTCCTCCCGGGGTGCCGGGAGCGGGCGGTCCCCGGCAGCGCGGATGTCCGCGAGTGTCGTCATGGCTGCCCAGCCGACAGCCGGAACGCCCTGCGGCGCAGGCGGGATTCCAACCTGCGGCGGTTCCGCCGCTTCCGTCAGTCCAGCCGATGGCTGTGAGCCCAGGACCGGCGTTGGCGGGCCCGCAGCCGGAAGCGCTCCCGCCGGCTCCGCTGCTCCGCATCCAGCTGTTCCCAGCACAGCCGCCAGTACCGCAGCAACCACCAGGCTTCGGCTGGACCTTCTGCTCGTGTTTCCCCCCACGCTGAACAGGTGCGGCTCAGGCAGTCAGTCCCAGCAGGGACATCCTGCGGGAATGGTTGCGCGTGAGCTGGCTGAAGAGTTCGCGGATCTGCACGTCATAGTCTTCGCGGCTGGCGTCACCGGCGAGACCTTCGGGAAAGGCACGCTCGATGACGATGCGCTGGGCCTGGGTGAGCGCTTCGCCCACGAGCCGCCGGCCCCACAGTGCCAGCCGGGAGGCAAGCCTGGGATCATCCTTCAACGACTCCTGCAGGCGCACGAAGAGCACCTCGCCGGGTGCCTCGCTGCTGCCCAGCATGGAGGAGATCAGGGCGGCGCTCTCCTCGTCCAGGCGGGAACCCAGTGCCGCGTAGAAGTCGTCCGAGATCGCGTCGGTCACGTAGAACTTCATGAGCGACTCGTGCCAGTCCCCCGGCCTGGTGCGGTCGTGGAAGGCATCAACAGACTGCTGGAAGGGAGCCATGGCCTGCTCCGGGTCCACGCCCATACCCTCCAGATGGGCGGTGACTCGCTCGAAATGGGTGTATTCCCTGACCGCCAGCCTTCCCAGCGTGGCACGGTCCCTCAGTGTGGGCGAGAAACGGGCATCCGAGGACATCCGCTCGAACGCGGACAGCTCACCGTACGCGATGACGCCAAAAAGGTCGGTCAGGAACTGTTTGTAGGCCGGTGCCGTACCCACGGCCGATGCCCGGGCGCCCGCGGCCCCAACGTTGTACTCACTCATGTGCCAAGCGTACCGGCGTGGCCCTCGTCTCAACCGCCATCCGCCCCGCGCCGGATCACAGCCCCTTCGGATCGAAGCACTCGCGGGCGGTTGACGCGCGGGGAACCGCCAATGCGGCCCCCCGCACCCCTACCGGTTAGACTGGAGGGGTAGTAATTGGATGCCCGGTCGTTCCCACGTTCCTTAAATGCCAGCTGGACACAACGCCAGCCTGGCCGTGAGACCCGCAGTACCTACGCGATCTTGATATTTTCCGGCCGCTGCCCTTGCCGAATGCAGTTGGAGTGGCCAGCAGTTGTTAGCCCGCGATCGGCTTCCGCTGGACGCATTACCTGCGCGCCATCCGCTCCGTGATGGGCCTATGCCCGCTCGTCGAGCGCTGCCGGCGCAGAATGCCTAACTGAACGGTATGTAATTGAACACTGAACTTTCACAGGTCGGCGACGCCCACTTGACGGCCGATGACAGCAACGAAGAACTCGATGTAGCCGAGTCGCTCGCCACAACGGAGGCGGCGGCAGAAATCCCGACCCTCACCTTCGCCGATTTCGGCGTCCGCGCCGACATCGTTGATTCCCTGGCTGAAGCCGGGATCACCCACCCCTTCCCCATCCAGTCCATGACGCTTCCGGTGGCGCTGGGCGGCCACGACATCATTGGCCAGGCAAAGACCGGCACCGGCAAGACCCTCGGATTCGGCATCCCCGCCCTGCAGCGCGTGATTGCTCCGGAAGACGAGGGCTATGCCGAACTCGCCGTTCCGGGCGCACCCCAGGCCCTGATTGTGGTCCCTACCCGTGAACTCGCGGTACAGGTTGCCGGAGACCTCACCACCGCAGCCCGCCGCCGCGGCGCCCGTATCGTCACCATCTACGGCGGCCGTGCCTACGAACCCCAGGTCGAGGCACTGGCAGCAGGCGTCGAGATCGTCGTCGGTACCCCGGGCCGGCTGATCGACCTGTACAACAAGAAACAGCTCTCCCTGAAGAACGTGCGGATCGTCGTCCTGGACGAGGCCGACGAGATGCTGGACCTGGGCTTCCTTCCCGACGTCGAAACCCTGATGGCTGCCACGCCGGCGGTCCGCCAGACCCTGCTGTTCTCCGCAACCATGCCCGGCGCCGTCGTCTCCATGGCCCGCCGCTACATGACCAAGCCCACCCACATCCGGGCCGCGGATCCTGACGACGAAGGCCTGACCAAGAAGGACATCCGCCAGGTCGTCTACCGCGCCCACAACCTCGACAAGAGCGAAGTGGTGGCCCGGATCCTCCAGGCCGAAGGCCGCGGACGCACCATCATCTTCACCAAGACCAAGCGGACGGCCGCCAAGCTCTCCGAGGAACTGGTGGACCGCGGCTTCGCCGTGGCCGCCATGCACGGCGACCTTGGCCAGGGTGCACGCGAGCAGGCAATGCGGGCCTTCCGCAACGAAAAGGTGGACGTCCTGGTTGCCACTGACGTGGCGGCCCGCGGCATCGACGTCGACGACGTCACCCACGTCATCAACTACCAGTGCCCCGAAGACGAGAAGACTTACCTGCACCGGGTGGGCCGCACCGGGCGTGCCGGCAACAAGGGCACGGCCGTGACGTTCGTCGACTGGGACGATGTTCCCCGCTGGGGCCTCATCAACAAGGCTTTGGGCATGGACCAGGCCGAACCGGTGGAGACCTACTCCTCCTCGCCGCACCTCTACACGGACCTCAACATTCCTGAGGGCACCAAGGGCCGGCTTCCCCGCAACAAGCGGGTCCTGGCAGGCATTGACGCGGAGAAGCTCGAGGACCTGGGTGAAACCGGCAAGGCCGGCGGACGCCGCGCCCCGCGTTCCGACTCCGGTCCGCGTTCGGGAGGACGTTCCGCCTCCGGCGGAGGCCGAAGCTCAGACCGCTCCCGCGCACCGCGGGACGGCGCACGCCGCAGCTCCGAGAACGGCAGCCCGGCGCCTGCGGCTGAGGCACCGGCCGGCGGAAGCGAGCAGCCCAAGAGTGACCGGCCGCGCCGCAACCGCAGCCGCACCCGCCGCCGCAACGGCGAAGTCGTCAGCAAGGCTCCCGCCGCCGAATAGGCCGGGACCTTCGCAGCACGGATGAGCACACCTGGCTGGACGCCGGACGGCGGGTCGCTGATAGTCCACGCAGACAATGCGGACTATCTGCCGACCCTGCCGGACGGCTCCTTCACAATGATCTACGTCGATCCACCGTTTAATACCGGCAGGGCACAGCGGCGGCAGCAGACCACCATGGTCCGCAGCATCGACGGCAGCGGTGACCGGACGGGATTCAAGGGCCGCAGCTACACCACGGTCAAGGGGCTGCTTTCCAGCTACGACGACGCGTTTGAGGACTACTGGGCGTTCCTGGAACCCCGTCTCGCCGAGGCGTGGCGGCTCCTCGCCGACGACGGAACGCTCTACGTCCACTTGGACTACCGCGAAGTGCACTACGTCAAAGTCATGCTCGATGCCCTGTTCGGCCGCGACTGCTTCCTGAACGAGATCATCTGGGCCTACGACTACGGCGGACGCGCCAAGAACCGCTGGCCGGCCAAGCACGACAACATCCTGGTCTATGTAAAGAACCCGGCTGCCTACCACTTCGACAATGCGGAGGTGGATCGGGAACCGTACATGGCCCCGGGCCTGGTCACGCCGGAGAAAGTGGCGCTCGGCAAGCTGCCGACCGACGTCTGGTGGCACACGATCGTTTCGCCCACCGGGCGGGAGAAGACCGGTTATCCCACGCAGAAGCCCGAGGGCCTGCTGCGCCGCGCCGTGGCAGCGTCCAGCCGCGAGGGTGACTGGGTGCTGGACTTCTTCGCGGGTTCGGGGACGCTGGGGGCCGTTGCCGCCAAGCTGAACCGGCGGTTCGTCTGCGTCGATGCGAATCCCCAGGCGATTGAGGTCATGACGGCCAGGCTGGGGCACGCAGCCGAGGTTGTCCCTCCGAAGCCGAAACCTGCGCGTGCCCGGGGGACGGCCAAAAAGAGCTCAGCCGGAACCGAAGCAGCCGCCCTGTAGCCTGGTTCGGCTCAGCTCCGGATGACGCCCGTGCCCGTTCCCAGCTCTTCGATGCGTTCAAAGACCTCAGGTGCGGTCAGGTTTTCCCCGAGCAGGTTTGGCTTGCCGGTGCCGTGATAGTCGCTGGACCCTGTGACCAGCAGCGAATGCTCAGCGGCAAGCCGGCGCAGGTACTCGCGTCCGGCCTCCGGATTGTCCCTGTGCTCGATTTCGACGCCGGCCAGACCGGCGTCGATCATCTGGTGGTAGGTCTCCTCGCCAACCACCCGGCCGCGCGCGGATGCCTCCGGATGGGCGAAAACCGGAACGCCGCCCGCCGCCCGGATCAGTTCCACCGCCACAGCGGGGTCCGGTGCGTAATGCGCCACGAAGTACTTGGAGCGGCCGGTCAGGATCCCGGCGAAAGCGGCAGAGCGGGTTGGCACGACACCAACCGCCACCAGTGCATCCGCGATGTGCGGACGCCCGATGGTCGCACCGGGAGCCACCTGCCCCGCGACGTCCTGCCAGCTGATCGGATAATCCTCGGAGAGACGCTCCACCATTTGTTCGGCCCTGGAAACCCGTGCGGAACGGGATTTGGCAATCTCCTTGAGCAGGCCAGGATGGGACGGATCGTGCAGGTAGGACAGTACGTGCACGCTGATGCCGTCCGCGGTCCGGCAGGAAACCTCCATGCCGGGTACCAGCGTCACTCCCAGCGTCCTGGCGGCTTCGGCGGCTTCCGCCCATCCTGCCGTTGAGTCGTGGTCCGTCAGGGCAACGACGTCGAGGCCCGCGGCACGTGCGGCAGCCATGACGGCTCCCGGCACTTCGGTTCCGTCGGAGACATTGGAATGGGTGTGCAGGTCAATTCTCACCTTCCTAATCTACGCGGCACTCCCCCGGTCCTGCGGCATGCAGGGCCCGGAGCCGACCATGGATGTTTGGCTGTCTTCAGGGGCGGTGAGAGCATGGACGGGTGACTACTGATGCCAATTCCCTGAACCCCGCCGAGTCCGGTCTCGAAGAACTGTCCGAGGGGCAGCCGCTCGAGGACCGGGTGAATAACCGTTCCCAGCGCCCTACCTCGCAGGCGTTCAAGGACTTCATGTCCTCAGGCTGGGCCCCTGAATCCGATGCGCTGCCCGAAGCGTCGGAGGTGGCACCCTACGCTGCTGCCCGCCGTCGTGCCCTGTCACAGCGGTTCCCCGGCGAGCGGCTGGTGATCCCCGCCGGGCCGCTGAAAGTCCGCTCCAACGACACGGACTACAGGTTCCGCCCGCACTCCGGCTTCGCCCACCTGACCGGCCTGGGCCTGGACCATGAGCCGGATGCCGTGCTGGTCATGGAACCGGTGGCAGAAGGGGCCGGCGACGACGGCGGAAACCACACCGCCGCGCTCTATTTCCGTCCGCTGGCCGGCACGGACAGTGAAGAGTTCTACTCCAACGCCCGTTACGGCGCGTTCTGGATCGGCTCCCGCCTGGGCCTGGCAGAGATCAGCGCGCTCACAGGACTCCCCGCGCGCGACATCTCCGGCGCGGAGACGGCCATCACGGGCAACGTCGGAGACCCGCAGTTCGGCGGCATCTCCGTCCGCCTGCTGCGCAAGGTCGACGAAATGGTCGATGCGCTGGTGGATACCGTCCGCTACAACACGGCAATGGACCCGGAGAACATGGATTTCAGCGCCCTTGATGCAAAGGATGAAGAGCTCACCGAAGCGCTCTCTGAGATCCGGCTCATCAAGGATGACTGGGAAATTGCCCAGATGCGCGAAGCGGTGGCCGCAACGGTCAACGGCTTCACGGAGGTCGTCAAGGCGCTCCCCCGTGCCATCACCCATCCCCGCGGGGAGCGTGTAGTCGAAGGCGCGTTCTTCGCCCGGGCCCGCGAAGAAGGCAACGACCTGGGCTACGACACCATCGCTGCTTCCGGCAACAATGCGACCGTCCTGCACTGGATCCGCAACAACGGTGCCGTCCACGCCGGAGACCTTCTCCTCCTGGATGCCGGAGTGGAAGCAGACAGCCTCTACACCGCTGACATCACGCGCACCCTGCCGGTCAACGGCACGTTCTCCGAGGTCCAGCGGCGTGTGTACCAGGCAGTCCTGGACGCCGCTGATGCCGGTTTCGCAGCTGCCAAGCCCGGCAACAAGTTCCGCGACGTGCATGCCGCCGCCGTGCGGGTGCTCGCTGAGCGCCTCGAGTCCTGGGGCCTGCTTCCGGTTCCGCTGGAAGAAGCGCTGTCCGAGGAGGGCCAGCAGCACCGCCGCTGGATGCCGCACGGCACGAGCCACCACCTCGGCCTGGACGTGCATGACTGCGCGCAGGCCCGGCGGGAACTCTACCTGGACGGGATCATCGAAGAGGGCATGGTCTTCACCATCGAACCCGGCCTCTACTTTAAGGAAGAGGACCTCACCATTCCCGAGGAGTACCGCGGAATCGGCATCCGGATCGAAGACGACGTGCTGATCACCTCCGACGGCGCGGAGAACCTGAGCTCCGCGCTGCCCCGGAATCCCGACGACGTCGAGGACTGGATGGCAGGCATCTACGCCGCCTCGTAGGCCTCGCTCCCGCGGGCCCGCCGCCGGCGGATAGCCCACAGGAGCCACAAAAGCGCCCGGCCGGGGTGCCCGGGCGGGGCGCTTTTTGTAGGTCGCTTGAGGCAGCGTGCTTAGCCGCGCTGGTCCTGCTGCTCCTCGCGGGCGCTGTCCTGATGTGGACTGTCCTGGCCGGCGCTGTCCTGATGTGGACTGTCCTGGCCGGCGCTGTCCTGGCCGGCGCTGTCCTGATGTGGACTGTCGTCTTGGTCTGAACTCTCCTGCCTCGCCTCCTGGCGCGGGTTTGTGTCCTGTGCCGAGTCCTGGGCCGGGTCAGGCGCCGCAGAAGCGCCATGCCCTGGAACGTGGCTCGGCGCACCCTGGGGCAGCCGGACCCCGTAGCGGGGACGACCGTCCGGAAGATCGGGGAACTGCCCACGCGGTGTTTCCCCGGCAGGCGGGGCTGCCTGCGGCTGCCCTCCGGGGCCCTGGGGAGACTGGACGTCGGCGGGTCCGCGGGATCCCGGGACATTGGTTCCGTCCACAGGTACTTCGCGGCGTCCGGCATCCCGGGTGCCGTAGGGGTCTGCCCAGGTGGAGGGGCGCTCCGGTGCAGGTCCCTGCGGCTGCTGCTGATACGGAGGCTGCTGCTGGTACGGGGGCTGCTGGCCTTGATACGGCGGCTGCTGCTGATACGGAGGCTGTGGGCCCGGCTGCTGGTACGGCGCGCCTGGAGCCGGATGTCCGGCCTGGCCCACCATGGGGAGCTGGGCCAGCAGGCGCCGAGCCTCGTGCGCCGCTTCCGGCGACACCACGACGTCGTAACTGGTCGCGACCATCTGGTTCGTGGAGGTGAAGTCCCGGCGGCCGCGCTGGAAGGCATAGGCCAGGACTCCGAACAGGAGCCAGAACACCGCACCAAGCGCCATGGAAGGGATCAGGGAGATATAGGAGTCCCCGCCGCCGAAGAGCATGAGGGCCAGTCCAACGAAGAGACCGAACCAGGCTCCCGTCGCGGCGCTGGACAAGGCGACCCGGGGGTAGGTGAGCCGCCCGGTCACCCGCTCCACGGATTTCAGTTCGTTGCCCACAATCGTGACGTGCTGGACAGGGAACTTGGAATCGGCCAGGTAATCGACGGCCTTCTGCGCGTCCAGGTAGGCCGTGTAACGGCCCACGAGCTCACCCCTGGGCAAGGTCCGTCCCGGGTCACGCTGCGCTGAGGCGCCAAAGAGGTTCGACATTCCCCCATTGTTTCGCAGTTGTGCCGCCAGTGGGTGGATGTATCGCTCGCAGTGAACGCGGCCACGCTCTCTCGGCGCCTGAATGCACCGATCCTGCCGCCGCCAAGTAGCCTAAGTAGGGTGAGCACAAATCCTACGCGCGTCTTCGTTGCACGGCTGCTGGGCCTCGATGTCTTCGACCCCCTCGGCGACCGCCTCGGGCGCCTGCGGGACGCGGTCGTGCTGGACCGCGGTGCCGGCCGTCCCCCGCAGGCGGTCGGAATCGTGGTGGAAGTGCCCGGCAAGAAGCGCGTCTTTGTGCCCATCACGCGCATTACCTCCATGGATCCGGGGCAGATTATCTGCACCGGTCTGGTGAACCTGCGGCGCTTTCAGCAGCGCGGCGCTGAAATGCTGGTTGTCGCTGAGCTCTTTGACAGCAAGGTATCACTGGCGGATGGAAGCGGCGACGCGACCGTGGAGGACATCGCCATTGAACAGAACCGTGCGGGAGACTGGCACGTTTCAAGTCTTTTCGTCCGGCGCGGCGGTTCGCAGTCGCGGCTGCGCGGCCTGCGGCGGCGCGGTGAGCTGCTGATCGTCGACTGGGCCGAAATCGGCCACTGGGACATCACCGGCCCCCAGGCCGCAACCCAGTTCGTCGCCCAGCACGACGACCTGAAAGCTGCGGACTTCGCCGAGGCGCTCCACGAAATGAGCGGCAAGCGCCGGATCGAAGTAGCCAGCGAACTCCAGGACGAGCGCCTGGCAGACGTGCTCCAGGAACTTCCGGATGATGACCAGGTACAGATCCTGCAGTCCCTGGATCTGGAACGCGCTGCCGACGTGCTGGAGGAAATGGATCCCGACGACGCCGCCGACCTGCTCAACGAACTGCCTGAGGAACAGAAGGAAGAGCTGCTGCAGCTGATGGAACCGGAGGACGCCCGCGACGTGCGGCGCCTGCTGGAATACGAGGAAGATACCGCCGGTTCACTGATGACGCCGGTGCCGGTCATTCTTCCGCCCGAAGCTACCGTTGCCGAGGCACTGGCCCACGTCCGCCGTGAGGAACTGACACCGGCCCTCGCGTCCTCCATCTATGTCTGCCGGCCGCCGCTTGAGACCCCGACAGGACGCTACCTTGGCGTCGTCCACATCCAGCAGCTCCTGCGCACGGCGCCGCCCGAAGCACTGGGCAACATCCTGGACACGGATCTGGAGGCGGTGCGGGACTTCGCCAACATCGCCGAAATCTCCCGGATGCTCGCAACCTATAACTTGAACTCACTGCCGGTAGTGAACGACGCCGGGCGGCTCGTGGGAGCTGTCACCGTCGACGACGTGCTGGACCACCTGCTCCCGGACGACTGGCGCGCTTCCGATGAAACCGGCCCCATAACGTGGCAGGGAAGGAACAATGGCTGAGAAGAACCATCCCCGTACCGACGGCCTCGACACTCCGCGAACCGCCCGAACCAGGTGGTTCCCCCGGCTGTCCCCAAACCCCGATGCCTTTGGCCACGCCACGGAAAACTTCGCCCGGTTTATGGGCACTCCGCAGTTCCTGCTCTACATGACGGTGTTCTGCGTTCTGTGGCTCGTCTGGAACACCTGGGGCCCTGAGCCGCTCCGCTTCGACAGCGTGGCCCTCGGATTCACCCTGCTGACCCTGATGCTCTCCCTGCAGGCTTCCTACGCCGCTCCCCTGCTGCTCCTGGCGCAGAACCGGCAGGATGACCGCGACCGGGTGTCCATGCGGCAGGACCGGGAACGCGCCGAGCGCAACCTCCTCGACACCGAGTACCTCACCCGTGAAATTGCCGAGCTGCGCATTGCGCTGCGGGAGGTAGCTACCCGCGACTATGTACGGTCCGAGATCCGCGGGCTGCTCGAAGAGCTCATCGAGGCCAATGATGCCCGGGACGACAGCCAGCGGCGCGGGCAGCAGCGGCGGCGCACGCAGGATGGAACCGCTTCGCTGTCCAAGAGCGCAGGAGACGACTAGGCAGTGCCCGCTAACCAGACTGGCCCCTCCCTGCTTCAGGAGGCCCGCACGGCCCTGGAACGGGTCATCGATCCGGAGCTGCGCCGGCCCATCACCGAACTTGGGATGCTGCGCAGCGTGGAGGTGGATGAACACGGCGCCGCCCGGATCGGTGTCCTGCTCACCATCGCCGGGTGCCCGCTGCGGGAAACCATCACCGCCGACGTCGAACGCGAGCTCTCCGCTGTCCCGGGCATCACATCCGTCAGCGTGGACCTCGATGTGATGAGTCCGGAACAGCGTGAAGAACTCAAGACCAGGCTCCGGGGTCCCGGCGGCCAGCGCGGTGTGCCGTTCAACCGGCCCGGCTCCCTCACCCGCGTCTACGCGGTTGCCAGCGGCAAGGGCGGTGTGGGCAAGTCAACGGTCACGGTCAACCTGGCAGCGGCGATGGCGGCATCCGGGCTTCGTGTGGGAGTGATCGACGCCGACGTCCACGGCTTCTCCGTTCCGGGGCTGCTGGGAATCACCGCGCCGCCGACCCGCGTCGACGAAATGATCCTGCCTCCCGTCGCGTACGGCATCAAGACGATTTCCATCGGCATGTTCCTGGACGGCAACAAGCCCGTCGCCTGGCGCGGACCCATGCTGCACCGGGCCCTGGAACAATTCCTGACCGACGTCTACTTCGGCGATTTGGACGTGCTTCTGCTCGACCTTCCGCCGGGTACCGGGGACATCGCGATCTCCGTGGGACAGCTGCTGCCGTCCTCCGAGATCCTGGTGGTGACCACCCCGCAGGCTGCTGCCGCCGAAGTGGCTGAACGCGCCGGAACCGTCGCCGCCCAGACCGGACAAAAGGTCGCCGGCGTCATCGAGAACATGTCCTGGCTGCCCCTGCCTGGAGGCGAAAGGATGGAGCTCTTCGGTTCCGGCGGCGGCGCGCTCGTCTCCGGCCGCCTGGGTAAAGCACTGGGGTATGAGGTTCCGCTGCTCGGAAGTATTCCGCTGGATGTCCGGCTGCGCGAGGGCGGGGACGCCGGGCTGCCCGTGGTCCTGGATGAGTCCGCCGCGGAACCGGAAAGCGCTGGGGCCGAACTGCGCAGGATCGCAGCTTCGCTGGCCAGCCGTCCACGCGGCCTTTCCGGGCTGAATCTGGGAGTTTCCCCGCGTTCCTGAACAGGTCAGTGTGTTGGACGGGTCCGTCTGAGGGGACGGCTAGGTTGCTTCCACGTCGAAAGGCGCCTTTTCCCCGTCGCCCAGGCGCTCGAGGCGCTGGAACGGCGGAGCAGGAGTGGACGCTGCGGCCGGAGCTGCCGCAGTTGCTGCAGCTGCCGCAGTTGCCGCCGCTGCGGTGGCCGTCGCCGCTGCCGGGCGACGGGCTGCATGCGGTTTCGACGCCGGCCGCACGGCTTCCTCAACATCGTCAAGCAGTGCTTCCTTGATGATCCGCCGAGGGTCGTACTGGCGCGGATCGAGCTTCCGCCAGTCGACGTCATCGATTTCGGGACCCACTTCTTCGCGCAGCTGTTCCCTGGCCCCGGTGGCCATCCGGCGCAGCTCACGCACCAGGCGGGCCAGTTGGGACGCGTATTCCGGCAGGCGCTCGGGTCCAAGAATGGCCACGGCAAGGATTGCCAGCACGATCAGCTCATAGCCATTTATTCCGAACACGTTTGAAGGTTACCTTTTCCCGGCGGAAACAAGCCACTCAGAGAATGGACTCACAGTGATCCCCCGGCTCCGGCAAGAACCGACAGTCCGCGCAGGATCCGCTGCACGGCCGTGTCTTCCCCAGCCGATGCGGGAACCAGCAGGCGTGCAGACTCACTCAGTGAGAGTTCGCTGACAGCGCCGGTCACCGTTTCGGCCGGAGCAGATGAGGCCAAGGTGTACGTCACATTTCCGGTAGACAGAACAGCCTCGCCCGGCCGGGACGGTGCCTGCCAGATTTGCGGAGCCGTCGGAGTGCCTTCCCGGGCGGTGAAGCCCGCTTCGGCGACGGGCCTGCCGCTGACCGCGTGCAGGACTTCATTGTTCTTTCCGCCCTGCCACGGCCGTTGTTCGTAGAGAAAGATTCTCTCTTCGCCGCGTACCAGGACCATGGCGACAGCGGGATGGCCGGCCACCGTCTCGGTCCGGGCGCTTTCCACAGTGAACCCCAGCTCGGCAAGTTCCGGGCAGGACCATCCCGAGTTCCGCAGCTCAGCCAGCTCCTCGGAGGACAGCTCATCCTCCGGCTCCTCCGCGATCTGGTTCCAGCCTGCCAGCAGGTGGGCCTGCTGCGGCGCGGTGAGCGGCTCATCGGCCAGCGTCCCCAGAACGTAGGCCCCGGCGAGGACGAAGCCGGAGACGAGCGTCAGGACGCCGCCGAAAGCCAGCACATACCTGCCCGGCCCCGCAGGTGCCGGGGGCTCCGGCGGAACAGCCGCTGTCCCCGGACCCGCTACGATCCTCCGGGCGAGGTCCTCCCCGGGCGCTGGAATGTTCATCGCGCGCAGGCGGCTGCGCAGACGGCGTTCCTCTTCCACGAGGCAGCGGCACGTGGCGCAGTGCTCCAGGTGCGCTTGGACAGCGGCCTGTTTGCGGTGCGGGAGCTCAGCGTCCAGGAACTCGCGAAGATGTCGTTTCGGGTGCCGCATGGTGCCTAGCTTGCTCCCGCCACGCGGGGCATCTTCAGGCCTACCGACGGGGCCCGTCGCTGGGCAGGATCACGGTGGGCAAGCTTCTCCTTGAGCATGGTGCGTCCTCGGTGGATCCGGGAGCGCACTGTGCCGAGCTTTACCCCCAGGGCCTTCGCCACTTCGTCGTAGGAGAGCCCTTCCAGGTCGCACAGGACGACGGCGGCACGGAAGTCAGGCGGGAGTTCTTCCAGCGCCCGCTGAATGTCTACGTCAAGATTATTGAACTCGAAGCTCCGCTCCGGGCCGGGGCCCTGGCTGGGCAGGCGGCTTTCAGCTTCCTCGCTCATGCCGTCGAACCGGATCCGGCTTCGGCGCCGGGCCTGGTCCAGGAAGAGGTTGGTGGTGATGCGGTGCAGCCAGCCGTCCAGCGTACCCGGCTGGAAGTTCGCCAGTGAACGGAAGACGCGGACAAAGACCTCCTGCGTCAGGTCTTCAGCGTCGTGCTTGTTTCCGGTCAGCCGGTAGGCCAGCCGGTACACCTTTGCCGAGTGCGCTTCCACGACTTCCTGCCAGGACGGACGTACCCAATCGGCGTCCTCGGGTGCAGGGGCTGCAACGTCCAGTGATCCCGTCACGGTTCTCCTCCCTTCACAGCGGCAAAGCAATTGCCCTTTCCAGGTGTGGCTGTGTAGGGGCACGCGATCGTCAGCAAGTTCGAAATCCATGTTCGCGCATCTTTCTGGGAATTTGCTGTTAGCACGCTAGGCACCGGCACACAAGTAGCACCGGCATTCGTGTTCCAGTGGATCCCCCGGCGCCGGCACGGCCGTGCCGAAGGTAATTAGGCTCCGGCGGGCCTTAAGCTTGTAGTGGCTGGATGCATCCCACATCCGCCGGGCAGCCCTCACAGGGTTTTCCGACGCCGGATTCCGACGCCGGTTCCACACCACCGCATCAAACCGAAAGAGAACTGCATCCATGAGCGCCGAAAAGCAGACGACCTGGTCCTACACCGAGGCGCTGCCCTTCGAGGATGAAGTCCTGCTTCGTGCCCGCGAGCGGTCGCACGAGCTTGGCGTAGCACCGGTGAGCACCGGAGTCGGAGCGGCGCTGACCGTGCTGGCTGCCTCTTCGAAAGCCCAGACCGTCGTGGAGATCGGAACCGGTGCCGGCGTCTCAGGGGTTTGCCTGCTTCGTGGGCTGAGTCAGCATTCCGTCCTGACCACCATCGATATCGACGTCGACCATTTGCGCGCTGCCCGCCAGGCCTACTCGGAGGCCGGCATCCCGGGGAACCGCACCCGGACCATTTCAGGACGGGCGGCAGAGGTCCTCCCGCGGCTCACTGACAACGCCTACGATCTGGTCTTCATCGACGCTGACAAGCCCAACTTCGCGGTCTATACCGATCAGGCGGTGCGGCTGCTGAAACCGGGCGGACTGCTGATCGTCAACGGCGCCCTCGACAATGGCAGAGTTGCTGATCCGGCTGCACGCGAGCCGCTGACCAACACCATGCGGCAGGTCGGCAAGGCCATCAGGGATAACGACGATCTGGTTTCCGCGCTCCTGCCGACTGGCGACGGCCTGCAGCTCGCCGTCAAACTAGCACGCCGGTAGCCCGGACGGCGGGGTCGCTTCTAGGAAGCGTCCAGTCCCGCCAGGGTCCGGGCAGCACGGGCACGGAGGAAGGCGATGAGGAGCCGGGCCCCGAATCCCGTGGCACCCTTGGAGTATTCGTGGGAGTCGGAGCCGACTTCCATGGGTCCGGCAATATCCAGGTGGATCCAGGGCGTCTGGCCAACGAACTTCTCGAGGAAGAGTGCGGCCAGGATCGCGCCTCCGCCGGCTTTGGCGCCGACCGGTGCAACATGCGCCAGATCCGCTGTGTCAGACTCCAGCAGATAGTCATAGTCCGGGACCAGGGGCAGCTGCCAGAGCGGTTCACCGGAACTGCTGCCGGCCGCTTCGAAGGCCGTCAGGAGCTCCGAACGGTTGCCGAACAGAGCTGCGTGACGCTTTCCCAGGCCGAGGGCGGCCGCGCCGGTGAGTGTCGCGACATCGACCAGGACCTCAGGGTCCCGCGTGTCCGCTGCGTAGGCAAGCGCATCCGCAAGGACCATCCGGCCCTCCGCGTCGGTGTTGCCGATTTCCACGGTGGTGCCGTTCCATGTCCGCACGACGTCTCCGGGGCGGTAGGACGAAGCACCAATCGCATTTTCCGCCAGGGCCAGCAGGCCGGTGACTTCGAACGGCAGTCCGAGTTCCGCTGCTGCCTGCACGACGGAGAGAACGACAGCAGATCCGGCCATGTCCATCTTCATGGCAGGCATTGAATCGCGGGGCTTCAGGGAAATGCCGCCTGAGTCGAAGGTGATGCCCTTCCCGACCAGGACCACGCCGCCGGCCTTCCCGGCCCTGCGTGCTTTCCCGGCGGTCGCTGCAGCAGTTGTCTTCGGCCGGTAGGTCACCCGTACCAGGCGCGGGCCGTTCGAGGACCCTGATCCCACGGCCATCAGGCCGCCGAATCCTTCGGCTGCCAGGCGGACGGGATTCCATTCCTCATATTCCAGGCCCGAGGCCTCTGCCACGGCGCGGCTTTGTTCAGCCATCCAGGCCGGCGTGGCGATATCCGGCGGAGTGTTGGTGAGGTCGCGGGCCAGCCACGCCGCGCGGGCCGCAGTTTCCGCCCGGACCAGGGCCTGCGGATTCAAGCCGGTGACTTCCAGGAGCTCTGCCATCGGCTTGGCGGCGGCCGACACTCCGGATCTTGGCGCACGGTAGCCGCCAAGGAAGAAACCTTCCAGGAAGGCCTGTTGTGCCTGCAGCGGCAGACCGTCAACCACGCTGGTGCGAATACGCTCTGCCCCGAAGGTTGCGCGCGCCAGGCTGGCTCCCGCCCGCCGCAGGCTCTGGTGAGATTCATCTCCCACGCCCAGATAGATCAGTTTCCCAGGCAGGTTTGCGTTCCCGCGCGGCGGTTCCACTACCAGGTGCTCACCGGCTTTGCCGCTGATCCCTGCGGCTTCGGCCCGGGCGGCCACATCGATTCCGTAGCGCACTGCGGCTTCAACCGCACCTCGTCGCGGCTCGGGCACCGGACGGGCGCCGTCGCCGGCACCCTCCTGGGCGGGTTCCGATGCGGGGCCCGGTGCTATCGCCACGGCCAGGACATCCACGCCTTCCCCGGGGGCCGGGTTGAGGCCTGTGCCCTCCCCCGGCTCGCCGGTGCGCGGATCAAGCGGCGCAAGGCCGCTGACGGTTGTCATGGGCTTTCCGGGAGCCTGCAAGGGGCCCGTTAGCTTGGAAATCTGCCGGGGAGGACGCATGGAACCAGCCTAGCTGGTGACGCCGAGAAGGCATTCCTTGAGCATGCCGGCTTCTTCGGCGTTCAGTTCCACAACCAGGCGCCCGCCGCCGTCGATCGGTACCCGCAAGATCAGGCTGCGCCCCTCCTTGGTGACCTCCATCGGTCCATCACCCGTACGCGGTTTCATCGCAGCCATCTTGAAGTTCCCCTTTCAAAAGTGCACTTCGGGGTTATTCCCCGAGTAGTCACCGTTACTGCTGCGGAAGGCATCACCTGTTATTAGGGCACCGAGCCGCATTTGCGATCATTATTCCGCACAAATGCTAAGCAGGCGAAATTTCGGTGTGTCTGGCGCCACAATTGCCCCCGTGCCGCGGAACCAGGAGCAGCTGCCGTGGCGCTTAGGCGCCGTCGCGCAGCGCGCAGTCCGCCAGATGATCGTTGACATACCCGGTCGCCTGCATCATGGCGTAGGCCGTCACCGGCCCGACGAACCGAAACCCGCGGGCCCGCAGTTCGCGGGAGAGCTTGTGGGATTCGGGAGTGGATGCAGGGATGTCCTCCGAGGTGCGGGGCGCAGGGCCGGGCTGCGGCCGGTGGAGCTCCAGCAGGTTCGCCAGGGATTCACCTCCGGGCAGTGCCAGCAGGGCTTTGGCGTTGTTGATAGTCGCCAGGATCTTCGCGCGGTTCCGGATGATCCCCGGGTTCGCCATGAGCTGCGCGATTTCAGTGTCCCCAAACCGCGCTACTGTTTCCGGATCGAAGCCGCGGAAGGCTTCGCGGAACGCCGGCCGTTTGCGCAGGATGGTGATCCAGCTCAGCCCGGCCTGGAATCCTTCCAGGCTGAGCCTTTCGAACAACGCGGCATCGCCGCGCACCGGCCGGCCCCATTCGTCGTCGTGGTAGGCCAGATAATCAGCGCTGGCCAGCGCCCAAGGGCACCGCATCCTTCCGTCGGGGCCGGGCTGGGCGGTCACCAAAGCTGTTCCGATGCGGGGCCGCCGGAACTGGCCGGCGGGCCCTCCGGCCGGTCCTGCACGGGAGTGTCCGCCGTGTCGGTGCGCCGCAGCCGCGCCAGTTCCTCGTCCCGGTCCTGCAGGGCCGCGCCGAGCCGCTCAAGCACCTCGTCGACCTGGTCCATCCGGTACCCGCGGAGAGCGACGGAGAAGCGGAGCTTGCCGATGTCGGCAGCATCCGGATGATCCGGCAGGAGCACCGGGGGAAGGCGCGGATCCGGTTCCCCCAGCGCCGCGGTATCCCCGGGCCCGTACAGGAAATCCGGGTCTGATGCGCCGGGGGCAGTCCGGCGCCAGCGGCCGGGACCGATCCGTCCGGCTACTGCAACGGCGACAGCTCCGACGACGGCGAGGGCAAGGAAGGCCAGCAGGATGATCACCGAACCATCGTCGCAGATCCCGCGTCTGCAGCAATCAGCATTCCGGGCATTCGCGGGTCCTGCACTGCAGGCCCTGCCGGAGCCCGCTAGAGCGAGAGGTGCCCTGCACTGTCGGCGATGATCAGTTTGACTGCCTCGGCCGGGTCATCCACCACGTGGAGCAGCTCCAGGTCCTTGGCAGAGATCATCCCTTCCTCCAGCAGGCTCCCGCGGACCCAGTCCAGCAGCGGCGACCAGAAGTCGGTCCCCACCAGCACGATCGGGAATGACGTCACTTTCTGCGTCTGGACGAGCGTCATCGCCTCGAAGAGTTCGTCCAGCGTGCCGAAACCGCCCGGAAGCACAATGAAGCCCTGTGCGTATTTGACGAACATGGTCTTGCGGACGAAAAAATACCGGAAGTTGATGCCCAGGTCGACCCAATCGTTAAGGCCGGTCTCGAAGGGCAGTTCGATACCCAGGCCAACCGAGACCCCGCCGGCTTCCACGGCTCCCTTGTTGGCAGCTTCCATGGACCCGGGTCCGCCGCCGGTGATCACGGCAAGCCCTGCTTCGGAAAGGAGCCTGCCTACGGACTCCCCCACCCGGTACCAGCGCGATCCGGGAAGACTGCGGGCGGAGCCGAAGACACTGACTGCAGGGCCAAGCTCGGAGAGGGTTCCGAACCCTTCGACAAATTCGCTCTGGATCCGCAGCACGCGCCAGGGATCAGTGTGCGTGAAATGCGATCCGTCCTGCGTGTCCAGCAGGAACCTGTCCGACTGGGGAACCCGTGCCTGTCCCCTGCGCAGCTCCACCGGCCCCCGCCGCTTTGCCGATACCGGACGCGAAATGCCTTGCTCGTCACTGATTGCCATCCCTACAGGCTAACGGCTGCGTGTGGCCCGCACCTCACTTTGGCAACTGCGAAACGGTTGTCATTTGGTTTCTCTTGCGTCACGATTTGTCTGCCCGCGAGCAATCGGGGACAACGGGGGTTGATTTGTTCGCTATCTTCTACCTATGACCAGTGACACAACATCAGGGCATCCGGTGCCTGAACAAGCAGCACCCCTCGTCTCGCTGAAGAACGTAAACAAGCACTTCGGGGACCTCCACGTGCTGCGGGACATCAACCTTGATGTGGCGCGGGGCGAAGTCGTCGTCGTGATCGGTCCCTCAGGCTCGGGAAAGTCGACCCTGTGCCGGGCCATCAACCGGCTGGAAACCATCGACGACGGTGAGATCACCATCGATGGCAAGGCCCTGCCCGCGGAGGGCAAGGCACTGGCCAAGCTGCGCGCCGACGTCGGAATGGTCTTCCAGTCCTTCAACCTCTTTGCCCACAAGTCGATCCTGGACAACGTGGCCCTCGGTCCCATCAAGGTGAAGCGGATGAAATCCGCGGAGGCCAAGGAAAAGGCGATGGCGCTGCTGAAGCGCGTCGGCGTCGACAACCAGGCCAACAAGCTGCCGGCCCAGCTTTCGGGCGGACAGCAACAGCGCGTTGCCATCGCCCGGGCGCTGGCCATGAAGCCGAAGGTCATGCTCTTCGACGAGCCGACCTCCGCACTGGACCCCGAAATGATCAACGAGGTCCTGGACACCATGGTCGAGCTGGCCAAGGAGGGCATGACCATGATCGTGGTCACCCACGAAATGGGCTTCGCCCGCAAGGCGGCAGACCGCGTGATCTTCATGGCCGACGGCCAGATCGTCGAGCAGGCAACTCCCGAAGAGTTCTTCACTAATCCCAAGAGCGACCGCGCCAAGGACTTCCTCGGCAAGATCCTCGCCCACTAGGCACCCCCGTTCTATCCCACCCTTTGAGGCAAGGCGGTTGTCCCCACGGACCACCGCCGCAATGCAAGGAGAAAAAATGCGCACTACCCGTTACGCAGTTGCCGCCATGGCAGCCGCTGCAGCACTGACCCTGTCCGCCTGCGG
>NZ_JAXIOO010000028.1:0-41247 GCF_049311065.1 Arthrobacter sp. 7Tela_A1
CGCCCCCGCCGCGGGCCGGCGCCGGCCCCCCGTGCCGGCATTAACCGGCTGCGGCCCGGGAGCTCAGTGACGGAAGACGATCTTCCCGGTGGCTTCGCCGTCGGAAAGCCGTCGGAATCCTTTGGCCGCCTCTTCCAGTGGGAGGACCGAATCGATCTCCGGCCGAACCCCGGTGGCGAGAAGGAAACCGATGAGGCGCTGCAGTTCTGCCTTGGTGCCCATGGTGCTGCCCAGAACCTTCAGCTGCAGGAAAAAGACACGGTTCAGGTCCGCGGGCGGATTCGGTCCGCTCGTCGCCCCGCAGGTCACCAGGGCCCCGCCCGGCTTCAGTGCCTTCAGGGAATGGCTCCACGTCGCCTCACCCACGGAATCGAACACGGCATCAACGCGCTCCGGGAGCCTGGCACCTGCTTCGAACACGGATTCGGCACCGAGCCCGCGTGCGTGCTCCAGTTTGTCCGGATTCCGTCCGGCCACCCACACCCGGTACCCCGCAGTCGAGGCCAGGGACACCAGAGCCGTCGCGACTCCTCCTCCGGCTCCCTGCACCAGGACCGTGGACCCGGGAGCGGCGGGTGAGACCGTAAACAGCATGCGGTAGGCGGTCAGCCAGGCGGTGGGCAGGCATGCTGCCTCTTCGAAGCTCAGCTGGGAGGGTTTTGGAACCAGGTTGCGTTCGGGGACCCAGACTTCACTGGCCATCGTGCCCGGGTATCGTTCCGAGAGCAGCGTCCGGCGCGGATCCAGCGTCTCATCACCTTCCCAGCCGGGAGAAGACACCACCGAATGGATGATGACGTCGTTGCCGTCGTCGTCCACGCCGGCGCCGTCGCAGCCCAGGATCATCGGGAGCCGGTCGGCGGGCAGTCCCACTCCGCGCAGCGACCACAGATCGTGCTGGTTGAGTGCGGAGGCGACGACGCGGACACGACGGAATCCCGGTTCCGGCTGGTTGGCGGGAAGCTCACCGACAACGAGTCCGCTAAGCGGATCCCCGTCGGACTGGGACTGGGCGTACACGGCTCGCATGGATAGCTCCTTTGGTCGCTTGTTGCTCCATCCTAGGGGACAGCCGGCCGACCCGGGCCGCCATCTGTCCGGGGCCGGCATTTACGCCATCGGTACAGTATGTGGGAGACTGAAGGGCAGAACTTGAACGCGAATCGAAGGAGGCAGCCATGAGCAAGCGAGCACGCAAGCGTCGTGACCGTAAGCGCGGCGGCGCAAACCACGGCAAGCGTCCCAACACTTAAGTCACGGGACGTTTGCGCGGTCTGACGCGCATAACAGAAAACCCCCGCAGCCTTCCGGCGCGGGGGTTTTCTGTTGTGCGCGGTTAGTGGTCCACGGACTGGATCTGGCTGATGCGGGCCAGGATGCTTGCTTTGAGTGTCTCGGGGGCAGCCTCGGTGCACGAGCGCTTCACCACGGACCGGATGACACACTCCAGATCGTGCTCCTCGGCACATTCCGGGCAGCCCTCCAGATGTTCCTTGATCTCCACGAGGTCATCATGCGAGAGCGCGCCGTCGAGGTACTCGTACAGCCTTTCGATGCGTGCATCATCGCAATCGCCCAGGCTCTGGCAATCACTCATAGTGTGTTCCCCTGTTTCTTGTTACCGGCAGCTGCCGGACGTTCCTTCGCCTTGATGCCGCGCTCGTGGGCGTACTCCGCAAGGATCTCGCGGAGCAGCTTCCGGCCGCGGTGAAGGCGGGACATCACGGTGCCAATCGGCGTGTTCATGATCTCGGAAATCTCCTTGTACGCGAAGCCCTCCACGTCGGAGAAGTAAACGGCCAGGCGGAACTCCTCCGGAATGGCCTGGAGCGCGCTCTTGACGTCAGAATCCGGCAGGTGGTCCAGGGCTTCGGCTTCCGCCGAACGGAGACCCGAAGAGCTGTGTTCAGCGGCGCGGGCCAGCTGCCAGTCCTCCACTCCCTCGGAGTTGGACTGCAGCGGTTCGCGCTGGCGCTTGCGGTACAGGTTGATATAGGTGTTCGTCAGGATCCGGTACAGCCAGGCCTTGAGGTTGGTCCCCGGCTTGTACTGGTGGAAGGCAGAGAAGGCCTTGGTGTATGCCTCCTGCACCAGGTCTTCGGCGTCAGCAGGATTTCGGGCCATGCGCATGGCAGCCGAATAGAGCTGATCCACGTACTGCATGGCGTCACGCTCGAACCTCAGCTTGCGGGCCTGCTCAGATTCAGCAGCGACATCCAGGCCCGGATCTTCCACTTGTGGGCTGCCTTCCGGCACATCAGTTCTCATTACGTTCAAGTGTAAGGGGCGTGTGCCCGCCAGCAAGGCGAAAGACCCGGCCGCCAAGACGGCAGAGTCGTCCAGCACTGCGTTCACCATCCGTGCCTGCTCCTTCATTATTGCCGTCTGTTGCGGTCCGGGTTTCTTCCCTGACTCCAGCCATAACCGGTGCCGGCAGGGGGTTATTCCTTCCCCGCCGCTCTTGAAGCTCGGGCCGCCGGGATGTAGAAGGGTTCCAAAGGTGCCAGACTAGGGGTTATCCGTTTGCGTACGGCACGCCTGGCTGCGCTGCCGTATCATCCCGTTCAGCACGCCGGACCCCGGCGCAACAAGGAGGCACGCATGACGATTGTCCGTTCCCTAGCCCGCCCGCTCCTCGCGTCAGGATTCGTCGCGGCCGGCGTCGAACGCCTGCGCAACGCTGATCAAACCGGTGAGCAGCTGGCCCCGTCACTGCGGCTCCTCGGCAAGAGCATGCCGTCAGCGGCCGGACTTGCGGACAATCCCGCCGCCGTCGCCCGTGTCCTCGGAGCGACCCAGCTTGGCGCCGCCGGCCTGCTCGGCCTCGGTAAGTTCTCCCGCCTGGCCGGCGTCGTGCTGGCAGCCACTACGGGCATCAACACCTTCGTGGAATACCGCAACGCTGACGCCACCACGGCTGAAGGCCGCAAGGACAGGCGCAACCAGCTGCTGAAGAACCTCTCCCTGATCGGCGGTGTCCTGCTCGCAGCAGTGGATACCAACGGGCGCCCCGGACTGGCGTGGCGCGCCGAGCACCTGGTGTCCGACACCGGGCGCAGTGTCCGCGCCATGGGCAAAGACGCCGGCCGCCGTTCCCGGCAGGTCACCAAGCAAACCAAAAAGCAGCTGGCCAAGGCGGACCGCGCCGTCCGCAATGCAGCCTCAGATATAGCAGGTTCCTAAGCACCATGGTTTCCCCTTCCGCGCTCCAGCCCGTAACAGAGGGCTGGCCGGCCCCCACCCCCAAGGACCCCGTCGATGCGGTGGTCCGGGTTCCCGGTTCCAAATCGCTCACCAACAGATACCTGGTCCTGGCGGCCCTGGCCGACGGACCGTCCCGTTTGCGTGCCCCGCTGCATTCACGTGACTCCGCCCTGATGGTCCAGGCGCTGCGGGCCCTGGGGGCGGGAATCACCGAGGTGCCGGGGTCGGGACCGTTTGGTCCGGACCTGCTGGTGGAGCCGCTACGCCCCGGTGCCGCGGGGGACACGGAAGTCGACTGCGGACTGGCCGGAACCGTGATGCGGTTCGTGCCCCCGCTGGCCGCACTGCGGAACGGCACAGTCTCCTTCGACGGCGATCCGCACGCCCGGCAACGTCCGATGGGCGTAACCATCGAGGCGCTGCGCGCCCTGGGAATCGAAGTCGACGACGGCGGCCGGGGTGCCCTGCCCTTCTCCGTCACCGGCCGCGGGGAGGTGGCCGGAGACCGGCTGGCGATCGACGCCGGCGCCTCGTCGCAGTTTGTCTCGGCCCTCCTCCTGGCGGGCGCACGGTTCGCCAACGGCCTGCATCTGGTTCACAGCGGCGCGAACCTGCCGAGCCTGGACCACATCGCCATGACCGTCCAGGTCCTCCGCGAATGCGCCGTCGAGGTCGACGATTCCGTTCCGAACCAGTGGCGGGTATCCCCCGGCACCATCCGGGCCTTTGACGTCGCGATCGAGCCGGACCTCTCCAACGCCGGCCCCTTCCTGGCGGCAGCACTGGTCACCGGAGGCACCGTCCGCATCCCGGGCTGGCCGGAGACCACCACGCAGGTAGGTGACCAGTGGCGCCGGATCCTCCCGCAGATGGGAGCCGAGGCGGAACTGTCGGATGGCGTCCTGACGGTCCGTTCCGGCGGCACAATCCGCGGAGGTGTTTTCGCGGACACCAGTGAACTTGCACCCACGGTGGCCGCGCTCTGCGCACTTGCGGATTCACCATCGGTCCTCACGGGCATTGCGCACCTGCGCGGCCATGAAACGGACCGCCTCGCTGCGCTGAAGACCGAAATCAACCGGTTGGGGGGCTCCGTCACGGAAACTGCCGACGGCCTGCAGATCGAACCGGCACCGCTGCACGGCGGCACCTTCGGCACGTATGCGGACCACAGGATGGCCACCGCCGGAGCCATCATCGGGCTGGCCGTTCCAGGGGTAGTCGTGGAGGACATCTCCGCCACGTCCAAGACCATGCCGGAGTTCGCGGACCTGTGGACCGAACTGGCAGCCGGGTCTTCGGACACCGCCGGCACTGCGCAGGAAGGCTAGCGGTGGCACGAGGTACCGGCGGGTGGGACGAATCCGACGTCAGGGTCCGCCCGAACAAAAAGGGCTCACGTCCGCGCACCAAGGACCGGCCTGCGCACGAGGACGCGGTGACCGGACGCATCATTACCGTGGACCGCGGCCGCTACACCGCGATCGTTGACGAAGACACTCCCCAGGAGCGGATCGTCACCGCTGCCCGGGCGCGCGAACTCCGCCGCACCCCGGTCGTCGCGGGAGACCTGGTAGCGCTGGTGGGTGACGTCTCCGGCGCCCCGGATACCCTCGCCCGGCTGGTCCGGGTGAATGAGCGGGCCACCCTCCTGCGGCGTTCCGCTGACGACACTGATCCGGTGGAGCGCGTGGTAGTTGCCAACGCGGACCAGCTGGTCATCGTGGTGGCGGCCGCAAATCCCGAGCCGCGCACCGGTTTCATTGACCGGGCCCTTGTTGCCGCCTATGACGCCGGAATTTCACCGCTGCTGTGCATCACCAAGGCTGACCTCAAGGACCCGGCTGAGCTGCTGGCCAACTATGAGCACCTCGATCTGGAGGTCGTCATCAGCCGGACGGCGCAGGATGAAGACACCGGCGTGGACTCCGAATCGGACGACGGGCTGTCCGCCCGGTTGGCAGGCAACGCCGTCGAGGCCCTCCATGAACACCTGCTGGGACGCGTCAGCGTGCTGGTGGGGCATTCCGGCGTCGGCAAGTCCACCCTGGTGAACGCCCTGACCGGCTCCCGCCGTGCCACGGGCGGGGTCAACGCCGTCACGGGCCGCGGCCGGCACACGTCCTCTTCGGCCCTCGCCCTGAAAGTCAACGACTCCCCCGCCGGAAGCTGGATTATCGATACTCCCGGCATCCGTTCCTTCGGCCTGGCCCATGTGGACCCGGACCGCATCCTCAACGCCTTTCCGGACCTCGAGCCCGGCACCGAGGCCTGTGAACGCGGTTGCCGGCATGACAGTGAAGCCGTGAACTGCGGGCTCGATGCCTGGGTGGAATCCGGCCAGGCAGGTGCTGCCGGACCGGCCCGTCTCGCGTCGCTGCGCCGGCTGCTGGGCTCCGGGATGCGGACCGAAAACAGGGCCCATGCCAAGGAGCTGGGAAGCCAGTAGACGCAGTTGCGGCGCGGGCACACGCCGGTCGCCTGCGTAAACGTGGGCACAGCGGTGCTAATAGCGATAAGTTGAAGTATGCCGTTCGCTCAGAACTACAACGATGATCTGCGTCTCGCCCATGTCATGGCCGACTCCGTGGACGACCAGACCATGTCCCGCTTCAAGGCCCAGGACCTGCGGGTGGAGACCAAGCCGGACCTCACGCCCGTCACCGATGCCGACAAGGCAGCCGAAGACGCCATCCGCGGACAGCTCTCGCGTGCGAGGCCCCGCGATGCCGTCCTGGGCGAGGAATTCGGTTCCACCGGTTCCGGTCCCCGGCGGTGGATCATTGATCCGATCGACGGCACCAAGAACTTCGTCCGCGGCGTCCCCGTCTGGGCCACCCTGATCGCACTGGTGGACGACGGCGTTCCCGTCGTGGGACTCGTCAGCGCTCCGGCACTGGGCAAGCGCTGGTGGGCAGCCACCGGAACCGGTGCCTACATGGGCCGCTCGCTCGCCTCCGCCACGCGGCTGCGTGTATCGGATGTCTCCAAGCTCGACGATGCTTCGCTCTCCTACTCCAGTCTCACCGGCTGGAAGCAGCGCGGTAATTTTGATGAGTTCATGGGCCTCACGGATTCCGTCTGGCGGACCCGCGCCTACGGTGACTTCTGGTCCTACTGCATGGTGGCCGAGGGCGCCGTCGACATCGCCTGCGAACCCGAACTCAACCTCTACGACATGGCAGCCCTGGTGCCCATCATCACTGAAGCCGGCGGACGCTTCACGTCGCTTGAGGGCGAGGACGGCCCGTTCGGCGGAAATGCGCTGGCCACCAACGGGGTACTGCACAACGAGGTCCTCCAGCGCCTGAACCCGGACCTCGACGACCTTTTCTAGGGGCGTTCCACATGGCGGCGACAGGACCACGCCTGGACAGCCAGCGGCGGCGTGAGCTCGCCAGCAGCTACCGCAGCGGCGGAGAGCACTACGACCGGATCCGTCCCGGCTACCCGGACGAGGCTGTCCGCTGGCTTTTTGACGTTCCCGGAGTGAGTTCACGGACACCGTCCAACGTGGCCGTGGCGGACGTCGGCGCCGGGACCGGAAAGTACACGCGCACGCTGGCCGCAGCCGGCTTCGACGTCCATGCCGTGGACCCGTCGGAGGACATGCTCGGCCAGCTGCACAAATCCCTGCCGCAGGTTCCCGTAAGCGTCGGCACCGCAGAAGCCACCGGCCTTCCGGCTGCGTCCTTCGACGCCGTAACCGTTGCGCAGGCCTGGCACTGGTGCGATCCGGACGCGTCAGCGAAAGAATTTGCCCGAATACTGGTTCCCGGAGGCTTCGTTGGCCTCGTCTGGAACCAGCTCGACGTCAGCGTCCCCTGGGTCCACCGGTTCGCGCGCATCATCCATGCCGGTGACGTGCTCCGCCCCGGCTTCCGCCCGCCGATGGGCCCGGCACTCCGCCTGCAGGAAGCACACACCACGGCCTGGACCCAGCAGATGACACCCGCCGACCTCACGGAGCTGGCCAAGTCCAGGTCCTACTACCTCTCGGCGACCGAGGCCGTCCGTGCCAAGGTGCTGGCCAACCTGGACTGGTACCTGCATGAGCACCTCGGACATGCTGCCGGGGAGAGCCTGGAGCTGCCGTACCTCACTCTTTCCTGGCGGGCGACCCGGGCATAAACGGTTCCCGTGAGCCTGTTTCGCTGTGGCGGCCAGCTCCGGACTGAGCCGGTTCCAATACCCGTCGACCGCCTGCCGCGGGCCGGTCCCCTGTCCTAGACTGGACCGACCGGTGATGTGATGCGCGCGCCGTCGGCTGCGGAAGGGGTTGTGCATGGTCACGTTCGGTGTTGAGGAGGAGTTCCTGCTCGTCGATCCGGAGAGCGGCATGCCCTCGGCCCGCGCGGCGGAACTCGCGGAGAGCCTGGCGCTGGTCCCGGGGTTTGCCGGCTCGACGGAACTGCTCGCGTGCCAGCTCGAGACGTCCACAGAGATCTGCGAAAGTCTGGAGCAGGCTTCGGGCGCTCTCGCCGGGGCCCGGAATGCGCTGGCAGACGCTGCCTCCGTGGCCGGCCTCGACGTTATGATGACCGGCGCTGCACCGCGCATCCCTGACACACCGGCCCAAATCAGCGGCACCCCGAGATACCTCCTCATGGGCGAAACCACGGGTGCCGTGGCGGGTGAGCACTACCTCAATGGGATGCACATCCACGTTGCCGTCCCGGACCGTGAAAAGGGCGTGGCGGCCCTGAACTATCTGCGCCCCTGGCTCGCCGTCGTCGCAGCCCTGGCATCCAACTCCCCGTTCTGGCGCGGCCAGGACACCGGCTTCGCCAGCTGGCGCCTGATCCACTACCGGCGCTGGTCAGTGCAGGGCTGCCCGCCGCACTTCGGCGGTGCCGCAGACTATGACAGGAGGCTGGAGCAGCTGCTGGCCACCGACGTCGTGCTGGACGCCGGGCATGTGGGCTGGGCTGCGCGGCTGTCTCACCACTTTCCTACGGTGGAGGTACGGATTAGTGACGCCCAGCTGGAGGTTCGGGACACCGTCCTGCTCGCGGCGCTGATCCGTGGCCTGGTAACCACTGCGCTTACCCGCGAGGCTCTTCCCATCCAGTCCCCTGAGCTGCTCGACGCCGGGATTTGGCAGGCGGCACGGTACGGCCTGGGCGGTCAGCTGCTGGATGTCCAGGGCGGATCGGCCTCTGCACAGGATCAGGTTGATGCGCTGCTGGCCCTGATCCGGCCGGCGCTCGAAGAAGCCGGGGACCTGGCGTTTGTTACTGCCGGGGTGCGGCGGCTGGCCCTTGAGGGGACGGGCGCCGCCCGGCAGCGGGCCGCAGTGGCCGACGCCGGGTGGGACGGGTTGGCTGACATCTTCAGGCGCTCCCTCACCGCATTCTAGCCCTGTGAGAAGAACCTCAGTCTGCTTCTCATTTGGATTCCGTGCACCAGTTGGCCCTAGTCTTCTCAACAGGCACTGCCGGCAGTCTGCAGCGTGCCCCAAACAGATTCTGGAGGGTTGAATGGCGACACTGGGCATCGAGGAAGAGTACCTGCTGCTGAATCCGGACACCGGGCTACCGTCGCACCAGGCGGAGGAGGTGGCAGGTTACCTGCACCGTTCACCACGCGTGACCGACGGTGAAATCCAGCGCGAGCTCCTCAGCTGCCAGATCGAGACGGCCACGCCCGTTTCCTCGACGTTGACGGAAGCGGAAGAGTACCTGCTCAATTTCCGGTCACAGCTGGAAACCGCAGCCGGAAAAGCCTCCGTGGTTGCGGCAGGCACCGCGTCGGCTCCCCTGATCGCGGACCATTACCCCGAGCTCACGGACAAGGAACGCTACCGCCAGCTGAAGGACAGCGCTCCGGGAATCGTCGGTGACCAGTTTGTGAACGGCCTGCATGTCCACGTTTCCATCCCGGACCGGGAGTCCGGCGTCCAGGCGCTTAACCGGATCCGGGAATGGCTCCCGGCGATCGTGGCCCTGAGCTGCAACTCCCCCTACTGGCTGGGCCGGGACAGCGGCTTCGGCAGCTGGCGGGTGGTGCACTACCGCCGCTGGCCGGTCCAGGGCTGCCCTCCAACCTTCAAAGACGCAAACGACTACGAGCGCCGCATCCAGCAACTGGTGGCCACCGGCGCCATCATCGACCGCGGTGTCCTGACCTGGATGGCCCGCCTCTCCGATTCCTACCCCACGCTGGAGGTCCGAGCCGGCGACGCCCAGCTCAGGGCGCGGGGCTCAGTCCTTCTGGCTGCACTGGTCCGCGGCCTCGTGTCCACTGCCGTCAAGGAAGCCGAACGGGACGTGCTGCGGCCGAATCCGGAGCCGGAGCTCCTTGACGCGGCGATGTGGCAGGCAGCCCGGCAGGGGATGACCGGCATGCTGGTGGACCCCGCCAGTGCAGAGCTGGTGCCTGCCCAGACCCGTGTCCGGGACATGCTGGAGTTCATCGGACAGGCCCTGGATACCGAAGGGGACACGGAATGGGTGCAGGCCGGCCTCACGGAAATCCGGGACTCCGGGACGGGATCCGAGCAACAGCGCCGGGCCATGGAGAGCCATGGCATGGACGGCCTGCTGGAGCTCTACCGGGGAACCCTCGTCGGAGAACGCTAACCTGCCGGGCTGATGTCCGTCACTCGTGCCTCCCAGGGGGCCAGGACTGCCGGATCCGTTTCCCCCGCATAGTTGCCCAGCAGGATCTTTCCTGTCCGAAGGTCCGGCGGAACCGCGAGCTCCTGGTTCGAGGGATTGGCCAGGATCCTCAGGCTGACGTCCCCGAGCGTCCGGCGGAACGCGAACAGTGCCGGGTGGTTGGCATACAACAGGCTGAACGTGCCCAGCGCGATGACCGGAAGGTCATGCCGCATGCGGATCAGCTCCTGGTAGTACCGGAAAATCGACTTTGCTGAAGCCTTGTCGGTTTCGGCGTTGATTTCCCCGTGGCGGGGGCCGATCCCGATCCACGGTATGCCGCCGGTGAATCCGGCGTTGGGACCGGGATCCCACTGCATGGGAGTGCGGGCGTTATCCCTGGAGACGTGGCGCAGCAGCTCCAGTACTGCCTCTGGCGATCTCCCCCGGGCTGTGGCCTCCGCATAGAAGTTCAGGGTCTCCACGTCCCGGTACTGGTCGATCGAGGAGAAATCGGCATTGACCATGCCGATTTCCTCGCCCTGGTAGATGAAGGGGGTCCCCCGCTGCATATGCAGGAGCGTGGCCCAGAGCGTCGCAGATTCGTAGCGGAAGGCCGCCTCATTCCCAAAGCGCGAGACGTGCCGGGGCTGGTCATGGTTGCTCAGGTAGAGGCTGTTCCAGCCGCGGACCTCGAGTCCGCGCTGCCAGCGGTTCCAGCTTGTCTTGAGGTCCCGGAGCCGGACCGGGCGCCTGTCCCATTTCCCGCCGGGACCGTGGTCCAGGTTGACGTGCTCGAATTGAAAGATCATGTCCAGTTCCCCACGCTCCGGGATGGTGAACAAAAGCGCCTCTTCAACCGTTGCCCCGGTGGTTTCCCCCACGACCAGGTAATCAGTGTCCCGGTCGGCAAAGACGTTGCGCATCATTTCCTGGACGAATTCGTGGACGCGCGGACCGGAGGTAAAGAACGGTGCCCCGTCCCCCCACACCCCGCCGAACTGGATCATGCTGTCCGGAAACCGCTGGTCCTTGGAGATGTAGTTGATGGCGTCCATGCGGAAACCGTCAATGCCGCGGTCCATCCACCAGTTCATCATTTCGAAAACCCGGGTCCGCACCCGGGTGCTCGCCCAGTTCAGGTCGGGCTGGTGGGCGGAAAAGATGTGCAGGTAGTACTGCTGGGTCGGTTCGTGCCAGTTCCAGGCCGATCCGCCGAAGAGGGAGCCCCAGTTGTTCGGTTCGGCCCCTGGCTCCCCGCCCTTGAACGAACCGCGCGGATCTCGCCAGAGATAGGAGTCCCGCGAGATATTGTCCCGCGATGATGCCGAGACCTTGAACGCAGCATGCTCCGTGGACGTGTGGTTGACGACGAGGTCCATGATCATCTTCATGCCCCGTGCATGCACTTCAGCGAGCAGGTAGTCGAATTCCTCCTCCGTTCCGAAGACGGCGTCAATCCGGCGGTAATTGCTGATGTCGTAGCCATTGTCGCGCTGCGGGGACTCATGGACCGGGGACAGCCAGATGACGTCTACCCCCAGCTCGGAGAGATGGTCCAGGCGCTGGACGATTCCCGTGAGATCCCCGATTCCGTCATCGGTGGTGTCCTGGAAGCTGCGGGGGTAGATCTGGTAGACGACGGCATTGGTCCACCAAGCGGGCCGGGATCTGTCCCTCATTGACGCTCCTGATAGTGAGCGGTTTCCCGGAGTCGGTTCCGGGCAGTGCCTGGGCGCCAGTTTACGGCTGGGAGCACGCGTTAGACAGGTGCCGCTGCCAGTCCGGGGCCGTCTTGCCCCGGGTCCGGCACATTCCTTGATAAGCGGGCTGCACAGTGGCTAACGTGACGCCTACTCTGGTCGCCCGTGTGCCCCGCTCATGGCGGTCAGTGCCTGGACCCCAACCGTTTGGAGTATCTGCCATGGCAACACTTACCGTATGGAAATTCCCCGACGCGGACGCCGCAGAACGGGCAACACAAACACTCGCCAGCCTGCAGTCCCAGAACCTGATCACAGTGCAGGACGAAGCAATCGTTACCTGGCCGCGCGACAAGAAAAAGCCCCGGACCATCCAGGAACACAACACGGTTGGAGCAGGCGCCCTGGGCGGCGGCTTCTGGGGCCTGCTTTTTGGGCTCATTTTCTTCATACCGCTGATCGGGGCCGCTGTCGGAGCCGCCATCGGTGCACTGTCCGGTTCCATGGTGGACGTGGGGATCGATGACAACTTCATCAAGCAGATCCGGCAGGAAGTCACCCCGGGAACGTCGGCCCTGTTTGTCCTGTCCTCAAACGCCGTCGAGGACCGCGTCCTTGACGCCTTCAAGGACAGCTTCCCCGGTGCATCGCTGATCGCCACCAACCTCTCCAAGGACCAGGAGAACAACCTCCGGAAGGCCTTCGCCGAGGCTGACTAGGGACCTCCAGGACTAACGGCCCGGGGGGGGGGCGGGGCCGCGCGCGCCCCCCCTGCCGTATCGTTAAAGCGATGATTACTCGACGCCAGGCCGCACAGTTCCTTGATATTCCGCTCGAAATGGCCACCAAACACGGCATACCGCCACGGCTGGAACAGGCCGAGCTCGATGAGCTGGATGCCAATCCCCCGGCCTGGCTGGCTCAGTCACGGGCCAACCGGACCGGCAAGCGTCCCGTCTGGGTGCGCCTTGAATGTGAGGTCTGCGGATTCCGGGAAACTGCCCGGCCCAAGAAGTGGTGGCCGGACTTCACCTTTGTGGCCTGCGATGACCACAGCGACCGCGAGCTCCCCGCAGTTCCTGAAGGAAGTGTCCGCAGTGAATATGAGGGTGTGGGCTCCCGCTTCACCGGAATCGTCGACGTTCCGGTGAGCAGGGCCCAATAGTTTTCCGGCTTTTCTAGCGGCCTGTGGCGGCCAGGCCGGTGCGGGCCATTGCGTCCTTATAGACGATCCGCATTTCCGCCAGCGATTCCTGCTGCCGTTCCTCGGTGGCACCAAACGAACGGCCCTCGGCCGAACGCGCCTTGTAGACCTTGAAGCTTCGGCGGTAGATCATCCGGTTCTCGGTCTTCAGGAAGGCAGCCGCCAGGCGCTGGGCTTCCGTGCCGTGAGCGACGATCACCGAAGCCCGCGGAACCAGTGCCAGGAAGCGCAGCAGCGGCTTCAGCCCCTCGGCAACCTCTTCCTTGGTGAGCTTGGTGTGCGGTTCCCCCGGGGTGTACCAGGGGTGCACGTTCCACGGCATGACGTACTTGGGCTGCAGGCCCACCTGCCAGTGAACGCCAAGGAGGCGGGTGACGGCCTCGTCGCTGCCTGCGGTGATGAAGCCTGACGGATGGGCAGGGCCGTTGTTGGAGAACAGGCTCACGATCCGGGCTTCGTCCACGTCATGCTGCGGATCAATGTAAGGCACTTCGCTGCCGGGCTTGAGCTCGGCGAGGGTATCGCACAGCTGGTTGACTTCGGCGACGTTGGGTTCGTAGCGGCGGTCGAAAAGGGAAACCTCATGGGTTTCTGCGGGCGATTCAGCGGCGTTTTCTGCGTGCGTTTCTGCGGACGTTTCAGCGGGGGCGGACTGCATGGGGGTGGCGCTTCTCCTACGGTATTGCGTGTCTTCCCGCCGCGGGGCGTGGGGCACAGTGCAGCTGCTCCGGCTTGGCGGCACGTGCGAAGGCAGAGCGCGCAGCGGAGCAGCAGGTCAGTGGTGGGTGCGGTGGAAAGGGGCGCCTCCGCACCGGAAGCCGGACACTGCTGTGGGCAGGGCGGCGGGCGAAGGGCTTCTTCCAAGCTTACCAAGGGCTGGCCGGGGCCAGCGCCAAGTGCCTGTCCCGGAGCCTGTCCGCGGGGCCGGCGATCAGGCCCGGCGGCCCGCCTGGAGCCCTGACATGGGTAGTTCTGCCCATCGACTTCTGCGGGGAAAGGAAGCAGACTCTGCCGTAGCGAAGATGTCCAACATCTCCAGGGGGAACATGCAGTACGAGATCCAGCCGGGTGTCATCCACGCTGCCATCGTGGATATCGCTGCGGACGGCCAGGCTCTGCTGGACGCCGGCAGGGATGCCGAGACAAGTGCTGACCAGCTCGCCGGAAGTTTTGGCTCCGCGGAAGCGGTAGCCGGGGCTTTTTCCCGGTTCTGGGATCCGCGCCGGGATGTCGCCCGGAACGTAGCCAGCCTGATCTTCCGCAAGGCCTCTGCTTTGGCAGACGCCACAGCGGCTTTTGTGGAGGCTGACGGCCAGATGACTGCTGCCGCCGAGTCAGCCCTGGCAAAACTGCCTACCGCCTATTCCCCGGCTTCCCCGCCGCGGACCGGCCGGCTCCGGTTCATGGAGGAATGATGGCTGGCGCTGCGCTTCCTGAGATCAGCGGGGACTGGTCCACCCTTGATGCCGCTGCCGCGGACCTGAGGGTGCGCGCCGAGGTGGCCGAGAGCTACCTGACCGATGCAAGCACCGCATGGAACCGGGTCATTCCTGCCTACCGAGAGCCCGGGACACAGGATCTGGTGCACACGGCTATGGATTCCCTGGCTGCACCCATGGCCGGCTGGCGGTCCGCCCTCGTTGCCGCTGCCGGCATCATCGAGGACTTCGCAGCCGCCGCAGGCGCCCTCGGCGATGAGTGCCGGACGCTCGAAGCCGAGCGGCCGTCCTCAGACCCTGCCGAAGACGATCCCCCAGCGCAGCGCGCCCTGGACGAATTCAATACCCGTGCGGGTGAGCTCACACAGAAGTGGAATACCCTCCAGCAGGAGACTGCCGCTCGCCTGGCTGCCATTTCCGGGGGGACCGGAGAGGGACTGCCCATGGCGGCCAGGCCCGGCGGGTCTGTGCTCCCGGAGGTCGAATGGGCTGCCCTGACGGTCGCCCTCGACGACAGGTTGGGTGCCGTAACTCCCGGTCAGCTGCTGGAGTCGCTGCGGGGGCTGGGCACGGCAGAGCTGAAGGCATGGGCGGAAGCCAACCCGGAGGCCGCTGCCTTGCTGGCAGCCAATAAACCGATGGGCCCGTTCCCCCTGGGAAGTCCCGAGGCAGCCATGTCCGATGTCCTCCACGACAGCCTGTCGCAGGAGGGAATTGCAGCCATCCGCACTGCATGGCTGCAGCTGCCCGCCGCAGACCAGGAGAAGCTTCTGCTGCTGTACCCCGCGGTGTTCGGCGCACTCAACGGGGTGCCATTTGCCTCCCGTGCCCACGCCAACACCATCACGGTCGCGGGCTGCCGGCAGTCGCTGAAGCAGGAACTGGCCGCATTGGAGGAACCAAAGCTCGCCGACTACGGATACGACCGCGCTTCGGCGATGCGGTGGAACCATGACCACACGGCATGGGAAGCTCAAGTGGACCGCCTGGACCGGGAGGTCAAGGCACTGGACAACGTGACCAGGCAGGGAACACAGGTGCTTCTCGTCAGCTCGGAAGGGGACGGAAGGATTGTCACGATGAAGGGCACACCCTCCGAAGCGGTCACCACAGCCGCCGTCCTGGTTCCAGGCACCAGTGCGGACCTGACCTCGGTGGAAGGCTATACGGGCCGGCTGGATGCCGTGGACGGGGAAGCCGGGCCGGAGAAGCTCTCAATCTACTGGCAGGGCTCCGATCTGCCGGACCAGCTCCACGACAACCTGACCAGCTCCTATAACGAGGACGGAGGTCCTCTCCTGGCGGCCTTCGACCACGCCCTGGACCTGGAACTCGCCGAGGGGACCCGCAGTACGTACATCGGCTACAGTGCCGGCGGGTCGCTGCTCGGTACCGCCGAACGGGAAGGCCTGGGTGCCACAAACATCGTCTACGTGGCACCTGCCGGGATCGGGCATGAGGTGTCAAACCCTCAGGACACCGCCACCCCGGACGCCAACCGCTATTGGCTCCAGACCCGGGACGACCCGATCACGGTAGCGCAGGTGGCCGGTGGCGGGTTCCACAGCGGGTCCTTCTGGAGCGGCGGAGATCCCAAAACGCAGATGGGTGCCGTGCGCTTGGAGACCGGGTTCCTGGACCCGGCCGATCCGGAATCCCTGATGAGGGGCCACTCGGAGTACTTCTACGAGGGCTCGACGTCCGCGGCAAACATCGCGGCCGTGGTCGAAGGAAAGAAGGTCAGCCTGTACGTTGAAGACGAGTGGCACACGGTAGCTGGCCGCTCTTACCCGCTGAGTCCGATAGCCACCCGGCCTGAAGAATACACGGACAGGAAACTGAAGACCGTGCCTACCGAAAGTCTCGAAAAGTGATCCGCACCCGTTCAATCCAAGCCCTCACCGGGGCCCTGTTCCTTTCAATGGCTGTAGGAGGCTGCGCAGTGAATTCCGAACCTTCACCCCGGACAGCCCACGCGGATGAGGGCAGCCGCCTGGCGCAGTTTGAACAGCTGCTGCCTTCCCTGGTGGAACAGGCAGGCGAAGGCCTGGAGATCCGGAAGCTCCGGGAGGAGTCCTGCCTGCGCCCTGAGATTGAGGAACAGCAGCTGGAGACCGGCTGGCTTGGCTCCGCCGCCGGCCGGGTCAACGATCCGGAAACCGCGAACGCGGCGCTTGACCGGCTGCGGAACTGGCTCGATTCCGAGGGCTGGGAGTACCGGAACGAAGTCACCAATCCCCCCGAGGAAGGGGGCGAGATTCGGGTCCTGATCTACCGAAAGGATGACGTAAGCGTCACGGCGACCCACCGCGACGACGGCGGCCACCTGGTTGAAGTCCTGGCCAAATCCCCATGCACGGAGAATCCACCGGAACACCAGATGCAGCGCTCCGAGCTGGATCCGCAGTACGGCATCCCCAGCCAGTACTACCAGGACGGCTCCTCCTAGCTGATTCCTGCACGGACCCTCTGGCCACTTACTCGGGGCCGGAGGACCGGGGAGGCACCGATGAAACGCCGGAACACAAAAAGCACCCCGGCCCGGAGGCCGAGGTGCCCTTTGAAAAGGGTGGAGATGGGGGGAATTGAACCCCCGTCCGATGTCGTGTTGTCAGGGCTTCTCCGGGCGCAGTTCACGTCGGAGTTTCTCGGCCCCAGCCATCATGTGAACAAGTGGCTGATCCGGGCCCAGCCGTCTAAAAGTCCCGAGCACTCCAACGGCGAAAGTGCTCAGCAGTGGCCCTCTAAATGACGCCAGGATCCGGGACGAGAGCATTCCCGGTCTGACGGACTATGCCCGCTGCTTAGGCAGCGAGAGCGAAGTCAGTGCGCTTAGAATCGGCACTTATTGGTTTGCAAGGAGCGTTTACGAGATAACCCTGCATCCTCGGCCCGCTTCACCTGTCGCGACTAACATCGTCGAAACCTGTCATCCCCGTATTCAGTTATCAAACTGATGTATCCGACCGCAACCGGCCGGACCGTTAACTATAACGCATTGACGCTAGAACGTCATTCCGAACACCGTGAACGGCGCGCCCCACAGAACGACCAGCAGGGCAGACAGCAGGACGAACAGCACGGACAGGATAGCCAGGCCCGTCATGCCGGCGTACTTGCGCCGGAACGCCCAGACGAAAAGAACGGCGTTCGCCGCCAGTAGGACCGGGCTGGCCCAGACCAGGATTTGGGCCAGGTAGACGTAGAACACGGCGAAGAACGGCACGGCCACCAGGATGACGACCGGAGCCACAGCTGCGACAACCAGCAGGTCCAGAACGGTCACAGCCCAGGCCCAGAGAGGTTTACGTGCCTGCTCTTCGCTGGATTCGTCGACTTCCTGGAGCTGTGATTCCCAGAACGCGCTGCTCATCAGGCGCCGCGGTTCTTGGAACGCATTTCTCGCAATGCCTCGCGGTTGTCCTGCTTTTCACGCAGCGTCTGGCGCTTGTCGTAGTCCCGCTTGCCGCGGGCAACGGCGATCTCCACTTTGGCACGGCCGTCCAGGAAGTACAGCTGGAGCGGAACGATCGTGAACCCCGATTCCCGGGTCTTCTGCGCAATCTTATCGAGCTGTTCGCGGTGCAGCAGCAGCTTGCGGCGGCGCCGCGCGGAGTGGTTGGTCCAGCTTCCGTTCAGGTACTCCGGGATGTACACCGCTTCCAGCCACAACTCGTCGTTGTAGAACGTGGCGAATCCGTCGACCAGGGAGGCCCGCCCCTCCCGCAGGGACTTCACCTCGGTTCCCATCAACACCATGCCTGCTTCATAGGTGTCGAGGACTTCGTAGTTGTGCCGGGCCTTGCGGTTGGTGGCCACGACTTTACGGCCACTTTCTTTGGGCACGGTTCAACTCCTTCGTTAGATGAGAAAACACCTATTCTATGCCTACAGCAAACCCGTCGGGTTAACCAGCTGGCCGTTGAGCATCGTCTCAAAGTGCAGGTGGCATCCCTGGGAGTTACCGGTCGTCCCGACGTAACCGATCAGCTGTCCAGCGTTGACCCACTGTCCGGCATTCACCAGCCGGCTGCTCAGGTGGTAGTAGTTCGTGGCGAGGGCACTGGTGCCGATGACTCCGTGGTTGAGCACGATCCGGTTTCCGGTGCCGATCATTTCTCCGCCGCCGGTGTCCGAACGCCAGACCTCTCCGGCTGCCGCAGCGTAGATCGGGGTGCCGCAGCGGGCCCCGAAGTCGAGCCCGGAGTGCAGATACCCGCCGCTGCCGTTGAAATCAATGGTGCCGACCGGCGTCGCACGCCAGCCAAAGCCCGAACTGAGCGGAGCACTGACAGGGTAACGCAGTCCAAAGGCGGACGGGTTGGTGGGCTGCAGTGTCTGGGGAGGAGGCGCGGGCTGGTTGTTTTGAGCCGCTTCTGCCGCCGCGCGGCGGTTGGCCTCGGCGATCCGGGCTTCCTCTGCGCGCCGTGCTTCTTCGAGCAGGATCCGCTGCCGTTCCGCGATCTCTGCCTGGACCGCCGCCTGCTCGGACTGGATGGAAGCCAGCTTGGCCTGGATGACCGGCTTCTTCGCTTCCAGTTCATCGTTCAGCGATTGGGCACTGGCGATGAGACTGTCCACCTTGGACTTCTCTTCAGCGGCTTCGTCGCGGGCCGCCTGCTCCGATTCCAGGGCTTCCTGTGCCTGCGCCTTGAGTGAGGAAATCTCCTCCTCCACGGCGGCGAGGCGGGCTTCTGAGTTCACGTTGGTGGCGGCTTGCTGGGTGAGGCGCTCGACGGCGGCGTTCTGGCCGCGCAGGGCCTGGCCGGCCATGCCCATGGAATCCGTCAGGCTGTCCGCTCCCTCGGCACCGAAAAGCAGCGTGAGGCTGGAGGGCACTCCCCCGCTCTTGTAGGCCTGGCTGGCAATCTGCCCGATGACCTTCTGCGTTTCGTCGAGGGCCTGGCGGTCCTCTTCGATCTGGGCGGCAATCGTGTTGCGGCTCTCCTGCGCCAGCGCAACGCGGTCCGTGAGGGCGCCAACCTTCGCCGAGGCTGTGCTGACCCGGCCCTCTGCTTCCGTCAGGACGGCCTGCGCTGCCGGCAGTTCCTCGTTCTGGTAGATGTTCAGCTGTGCCACCGTCTTGGCAATGTCCTGGTCGAGGTACTCGTACTGTTCCTGGACCTTTTGCTGCTCAGCTTCGAGTGCGGCCTTGCGGTCACTGAGTTCGTCTGCGGCGGCCGGGGCATTCACCGCACCGAGGGCGAGGGCGAGCGAAAGCAACACCGCTGCTCCTGCAGCGGCTGCACGTTTGGCAGCTCCCACCGAGGCGGGGGCTGCGGCGGCAACGGTGCCCTGCCGCTCCCGGCGCCTAGTCATTGGCAAAGCAATTCATATGGTCTTTCATCTTTCCTGTCCCAGTGCCCACACTCTAAACCTTGATGTACCGTCTGAGCGTCAGCAGCGAGGAAACACCCGCCAGCAAAGCACCAAGAATCAACAGGGCCGGACTCAGCATGAGCACTTCCCGCGCGGATATGAAGGCAGTTGCGGGATATTGGCGGGCCAGCATACCGATAAAGAAGTGCGCCACGGCCCACAGGGTTCCCGACGCGAGGACGGCTCCGATGAGCGCGGCAATCACGCCCTCCAGCACAAACGGCAGCTGGATCACCGCCTTCGAGGCGCCCACCAGCCGCATGATCCCCGTTTCACGGCGCCTGCTGAACGCAGAAAGCCGGATGGTCGTGGCGATCAGGAGGATGGCGCAGACCAGCATCAGCACGGCAATGAGCAGCGCCACCAGGGAGGCGATGTTCATGAAGGAGAACACCTTTTCCAGCAGTTCCCGCTGGTCGCTGACGGACTCGACGCCGGGCATGGAGGAGAACGCCTCGTTGATGACCTCGTACTTCTCCGGGTCAACGAGGGAAACGCGGAAAGTCTCCGGAAGCTGGTCTGCCGTCACACTGTCAACGATCGGAGAGTTTGCGAACTGCTCGCGGAAGTGGCCCAGGGCAGTTTCCTGGTCCTCGAACTGCACCGTGTCGATGTATTGCTCGAATTCAGGCGACGTCAGCTTGGCTTCGATGGCAGTGCGCTGCTGGTCAGTCACGGCGCCTGAGGCACATGACGGCGAGACATCGTTGCCCACGCACAGGAACACCGCAACCTGCACCCGGTCGTACCAGTAACCCTTCATCTGGTTGATCTGCAGTTGGAGCAGCCCGGCAGCACCGACGAAGGTCAGAGACACGAAGGTCACCAGGATGACCGAGACAACCATCGACAGGTTGCGCCGGATTCCGGATCCAATTTCGCCCAGGACAAAAGCCATCCTCATTCGGGGGCCTCCGAACCGGAGAGGCCGCCGGCCTGGGCGGGGGTGCGCTCTTCGGTCCCGGCCGGGCCTGCGGTTGCGGCGGCGCCTGCGGGGTCTCCCGCGGCAGGGACGACAGGCTGCATCGCCGTCGCCAGGTAGATTCCCTCCCGCTCATCGCGGATGACCTTGCCGTGGCGCAGTTCGATCACGCGCTTGCGCATGGCGTTGACGATGTCGTGGTCGTGCGTGGCCATGACCACGGTGGTTCCGTTCTGGTTGATCCGGTCCAGGACCTTCATGATGCCCAGCGACGTTGTCGGATCGAGGTTGCCGGTCGGTTCGTCGGCAAGGAGGATGCCCGGTTTGTTCACGATCGCCCGGGCAATGGCCACACGCTGCTGCTCGCCGCCGGAGAGCTCATGCGGCATCCGGTTGTCCTTGCCTTCCAGGCCCACCGTCTTGAGGACCTCGGGAACGGTCTCGCGAATAACGGCGCGGCTCCGGCCGATGACCTGCATGGCGAACGCAACGTTGGCGAAGACGGTTTTGTTGGGCAGCAGGCGGAAGTCCTGGAACACGACGCCGATGCCGCGGCGCAGGCGCGGAACGCGCCAGCTGGGAATCTTCGCGACATTGGAACCGGCGACGTACACCGTGCCGCGGGTGGCGTGCTCTTCCTTCATCACAAGGCGGATCAGCGTGGATTTGCCTGAACCGGATGCTCCCACCAGGAAGACGAACTCACCGCGGTCCACGTCAAAGCTGACCGAGTTCAACGCCGGCCTGGAGTTGCGGTCATAGACCTTGGTGACGTTGTCGAATGTGATCATTAGCGTTTCATGCCCTTGTCTAACTACCGGATCGGCAAGGGCCTTGGGTTGGGGAGCAGGGAACCGGCCTTTCGACTATAGCCAGCGGATCGACCTGCCGGGGAGAGCGCCGGCGGTGTGTCGCGTTCGTCCTGCTTCCGGTGCCCGGCCGGCCTGGGAAGGCGGGCCGGGCACCGGCATCTGCTGCAGGTTTAGACCATCCCGTCCGGGGCTCCCTGTTCAGCGCCGGCCGGGATGCGGGACTGTTCCCGCAGGACGCCGGCAACCGAACCTGCACCCGGCTCATCCATGACGATTGTGTAGTGGTTGGTCGCCGGAACGTCTGTGACCACCAGGGACGGCAGGCGCTGCTGCCACTGCTGAATGTAGCCGGGCGCGTACAGGCCGGGTTCTTCGTTGAAGAGACCCCGCGGTGCACGGAGCAGCTGCACCGGATGAACCAGCTCGTCGAGGGCACGAAGCAGGGCCGCTCCCCGGTGAAGTTCCGCGGTGTCTTCCGCCAGGGCTGCGTAACTGGTTGCAGCGCGGAAACCGCCGTCTGGATGCGCCTGGAGGTCATACGCCAGATAGTCCAGCAGCAACGGGTTCCAGTGTCCGGCGAAGGCGGGATGGGGACGCCAGAACGCGAGGTACTCCTCGTGGGAGGCAAACGGCTGCCCGAGCCGCTCTGCGGCGGAGCCCAGGACAGCCTGAACTACCTGTTCGTCGCTGAGTCCCGCTGGAACGTCCAGTGGCAGTCCGCCGTCGATCAGCACCAGCGACTGCACCAGTGCGGGATGCAGGTTCGCCAGCACCAATGCGGCAAAGGCGCCCATGGAGTGGCCGGCGACGACGGCGCGCGGCACCTTCAGCGCGTCCAGGACGGCTGCCAGGTCCTCGGCATGCACCGGCATTCCGTAGGGCCCGGGCAACGTGTTGCTCCTTCCGCGGCCGCGCAAATCCGGTGCGATGAACCGGATCTCGGGCAGGGCCTCGGCCACCATCCCCCAGGTGCGGTGGGAGGCAGTCACTCCGTGGATGGCCAGGACGGTGGGAGCACCGGGGTCATCCGGCCCCCAGACGCCGGTGCGCAGCAGTCCGCCGCGTACCGGAACGTCGATGGTTGTGTAATCAGTCATCGCGCGCTCCACCCCCCGTCCATCGTGTAGGAAGCACCCGTGACCATTCCGGCGCCCGGTCCTGCCAGCCAGGCGGCGAGGGAGGCGACTTCCTCCGGTTCCACCAAGCGCTTGACCGCTGACTCCGTGAGCATGATGGAGGCCACCACCTCCTCCCGGGGAATCGAATGGATCCGGGCCTGGTCCGCGATCTGCGTTTCGACCAGCGGAGTGCGCACATAGGCGGGGTTGATGCAGTTGGACGTCACGCCGTGCGGCCCGCCCTCCAGTGCGGTGACTTTGGACAGCCCCTCCAACGCGTGCTTGGCGCTGACGTACGCACTCTTGAAGGCCGAAGCGCGCAGCCCGTGGACAGACGAGATGTTGATGACCCTCCCGAAGCCGCGTTCATACATGCCCGGCAGGACGGCCCGGATCAGCAGGAACGGAGATTCGACCATAAGCCGGTGCACGAGCCGGAATGTGTCCGGGTCGTATTCGTGGATCGGGTTGATCCGCTGGATGCCGGCATTGTTGACCAGGATGTCAGCTTCGAGGGACAGGTTTTCGAGGGCGCGCGTATCGCTGAGATCGACTTCCCAGGCCGTTCCTCCGGTTTCGGCAGCCACCCGGGCGGCCGCCTCCTTGTTGATGTCGGCCACGGTCACTTTGGCGCCGAGGGCGGCGAAGGTGCGCGCGCACGCTTCCCCGATGCCGGACCCAGCTCCCGTGATGAGTGCCGTCCGCCCGTCCAGCGACGGTCCGTTGAGTGCATCCGTTGTCATTCTCCAGCTCCTTTACCGGGCGCAACCGGCGCCATTCCTCGTTCAATGAACCGCATCATTTCGTCAAACTCAGCTTCCGGAATCTCGGCGACGGCGCCTGCCTCGGTGCCGGCGTCCTTATTCCACAGCACCCACCGCATCCCGAGCATTTCTCCAATGCCCATCAGCGCCCACGCCACGGTGTCCACGTCCATCTCCCGGATGTCACCGGCGTCACGGGCCGCTTTCAGGCCCTCCACGTAGCCGTTGACGATTCGTGTGTAATGCATGCGCAGCGCCCCGGGAGAGACGAACTCTGCCTGCCGGATGATCCTGTACAGCGCCGGGTGTTCGGCGGTGAACCGGAAGAAAGCACGGAAACCGGCCCGCTCGGCGTCGATCCGGTTCCCGGCTGCCCGCGCGGCTTCGGTCATGGCATGCCGGACGCGGCGGTTCAGGTCCTCGACCACCTCGTCGAAGATCTCCTGCTTGCCCTCGAAGTAGAGGTAAAAGGTCCCCAGCCCAACACCGGCCTCCTCGGTGATCTTCACGATCGACGCATCGTGGTAGCCCAGCGACCCGAAGATCTCTTCAGCTGCGGCAACCAGCCGTGCCCTGGTGCGGGTACCCCGGGCGGTGCGCGGTGTTGTGCTCATGGGTTGTCCTGACGGTGGGAGACGGGCACTGCGGGCAGGTCTGAGAAGGATGCGGCGGGAACCTCGGGTTCCGGTTCGCCCAGCCGTGACCTGGCGACCTTGTGCAGCGAGGTATGGGGCAGCCCGTCCACGAAGGAGATTCGGGAGGGAACCTTGAAGCGCGCCAACCGGGCGGAACAGTGTTCAAGCAGCTCTACGGCATCGGCTGCGGTCCCCGGGCGGCGGACCACATAGGCGATCCCCGTTTCGCCCCACTGGGGATCCGGCACCGCCGTCACTGCCGCCTCCGCCACCGCGGGGTGCTCGCGCAGGACGGCTTCGACTTCGGCCGGAGCAACGTTCTCGCCGCCCGAAATGTAGATGTCCTTCAGCCTGTCGATGACGCGCAGGTACCCGTCCGCATCGCGCTCCACCAGGTCTCCGGTGTGCAGCCACCCGCCCGCGAGCGCCGCGGCGGTCGCTTCGGGGCTCCGGAAGTAGCCCTGGAAAACCCCGGGGCCGGCGACGAGGAGTTCCCCCGTGCACGGTCCCGCTTGCAGTTCTCCCGTTACCGGGTCCGCTACTGCAACGTCGACGTGCGGGTACGGCTTGCCCGCCATACCAATCCGGGCTTCGGCTTCTTCCTCCGGCAGGCACAGCACGTTGGGTCCCGCTTCGCTCAGGCCGTACCCCTGTGCCAGTGCGACGCCCCGGGCGTGCCAGGTGCGCAGCAGCGGAGCGGGCATGGGCGCCCCTCCGACGACTGCCCGGCCCAGGCTGGAGAGGTCCGCGGACGCGAACCGCGGATGGGACGCCAGCATGAGGTAGTTCGCAGGGACACCCATCATCGTGGTGACGCGCCGGTCTTCGATCAGCTGCAGGATCCGCCCGGCGTCGAACGTCCTTTCCAGCACCACGGTTGCTCCTGTCCACCAGGCCAGCAGCGGCTGGATGTTCCAGCCTCCTGCATGGAACTGCGGCAGCACGGCCAGCACGACGTCGTGGCTGCCGATCTCAGCTGTCCGGGAGAGGGAGAGATTGGTCCAGAAACAGTTGGCGTGCGTGAGCACCACGGCCTTGGGGTCCGCCTGCGTGCCCGAGGTGAAGACCATCAGCAGCGGATCGTCGTCGTCCGGCCTTCCGTCCGCGGGCCGTTCGCCCGGCGGAAGCAGGTGCAGCGGCGGAGGCGGGCCCGCTTCGACGCCGGTGCGCCCCAGCGGAGCAGCCGGCGGCGGCACCGGAAGACGGGAGGCTGCCGCGGAGGCGACGGAGGAGAACTCGTCCTCCACGAGCAGCAGGGCGGGGTCCGCCAGCTGCAGCTGGGCGGCAAGCTCCCGGGCGGACAGGCGCCAGGACAGCGGAACAAAAACCAGCCCGGCTTTGGCGCAGGCGAAGAACAGGACCACGTGGTCGGCGCTGTTCCCGGTTACTGTGGCGATCCGGTCCCCGTGCCGGTAGCCGGCCTCCTGGAAGGCACCGGCCAGTGCCGCAGCACGGGTGTCCAGTTCCCGGTAGCTGAGCCGGACGCCGCGGTCATCGATCGCGGTGCGGTCAGGTGTGGCGAGCGCACGGTCCGCCGTCCAGCGACCGAGGGTATGCAGCCCGCTCATCCGGCTTCCTCCAGGATCTCCCGCGGCCGTGCCGCCTCTTTTCGGCGTCCCTTCAGCCGTGCCGCTGCGCCGGCCAGGCCGCCGGGCAGGAACAGGACCACCAGGATGAACAGCGTGCCGAGCAGGAACAGCGGCTCACTGAGCGGGATGTGCAGGATCGGCGGGAGCCCGGCTATTGCCTCTGAGTTGGCGAGCGCCGTCAGCCGCTGGTCCAGCATCGTGTAGACGACGCCGCCCAGCACGGCGCCCCACCGCGAACCCACGCCGCCCAGGACCACCATGACCAGGAGCGTGATGGTGAAGTCCGAGGACACGGCCCGCGGCACGGCACCGGACTGCAGGAGCAGGTAGGTCATGCCTACCACGCCGGCCAGGGTTCCGGCCACGACGAAGATCAGCAGTTTGGCCAGGTAGGGCTGCAGGCCCAGCACCCGTACCCGCATCTCGTTCTCCCGCACAGCGGCGGCGACGTGTCCTGCCCGGCTGCGCTGGATCCAGGCCGTCACCAGGAAAACGGTGACCAGTGCGGCCAGGGCCAGCCAATACAGGTTGCGTGTGTTGGCGACGCCCACCAGGAAGTCCGGGACGTGCTCGGTGGCCAGGCTCAGTCCTTCCTCTCCCCCGGTGGCGCCGTCGGGATTCCTGCGGACCATCACCGAACCGGCCTGCGCGAACGCGAGGGTGACCATGGCGAACGGGATGCCGGTGACCCGCAGGGCGACGGCCCCGGTGAGGTTCGCCAGCACAATGACCGCCACGAGTGTCAGCGCCATGGCCGGCAGCAGCGGCAGGCCCGTCCTGTCCAGGATGATGGCCAGGCCGTACACTCCTGCCCCGAAGTACAGCGCGTGGCCGAAGGAGAGCATGCCGGCCACTCCGAGGAGCAGGTGGTAGGTCAGTGCGGCGGCGGCCATCAGCATGCACAGCGCCATCAGCTGCAGGGATCCGGGCGTATAGGTCGGGCCGGGCAGCAGGCCCGGGACGGAGAGGTTGAACAGGGGCAGGACAGCCAGGACCACGCCGCCGGCCGCACCGGCGGCCCAGGCCAGCGGACGCCGTCGGCCTTTCTGCGGTTCCGGCTTCGGCCGGTGTGCGCGGGTGTCCTCCCGGACCTGGGTTGCGCTCATGCGGTTACCGCCTTTCCCATCAGTCCGGAGGGTCTTGCCAGGAGTACGGCGGCGAGGAGGAGGACCACCACGAAGTCCCCCACTCCCCAGTAGAAGTTTGCGAACTGCTGCAGAATACCCACCGCCACGGAGGCCAGCGCTGCACCGGTGAGGGACCCGAGCCCGCCGATCACCGTCACGATGAAGGCGAAGATGAGCAGCGACCCGCCCAGCAGCGGCGACACGTAGCCGAAGTAGTGGCTGGCAAGCACGCCTCCCATGCCGGCCGCGGCTCCGCCGATGGTGAAGACAAGGGTGAACGCGCGTCGGACATCGATGCCCAGTGCGGTCACCATGGACCGGTTTTCCACTCCCGCCCGGATGATCATGCCGTACCGGGTCTTCTTCAGGAACAGCAGGAGGCCGGCCAGGACCAGTCCGGCGGCGACAATGGCGACGAACCTGTCATTCGGAATCCGTGCGCCGAGGAGTTCCGTGGTTTCTTTGAGCCAGGGCGGACCGGTGATGAAGGACGGATCCGTGCCCCAGATCCCTTCGAACAGGGCTACGGAGGCGAGCGAGAGGCCCACGGTGACGAGGACCTGTTCAATATGCCGCTGGTACAGGGGACGGATCAGGATCCGTTCGGTGAGTGCGGCGAAGACGGCTCCCGTGACGGCTCCGACAGCCAGGCTGATGAGGAAAACACCCCAGCCGCCTGCGCCCAGCGCCTGCGCTGCCTGCCAGCCGAGGAAGGCACCAAGCGTGAGGAAGGACCCGTGGGCGAAGTTGAGCACGCCCATCAGCCCGTAGATCAGGGAAAGTCCCGAGGCGACGAGGAAGTACAGCGCGCCCAGGCCGAGCCCGGTGACGGTGAGCAGGACGATGGTGCTCATGCTTCACGCACCTTTCCGGCCTCCGGGGCCCGTGCCGTGAGGTGGCCGGCTGCACCCGGGGATGCTGCCGTGTCCCTCGCCGGTTCCGGAGCGCCGCCGGCGTGGACCCCCAGCAGCCGGTGGAAGAGCTCCGTGTCATCGAGGAACTCGCCGGCGTCCATGCCGGTCAGGGCGACTTTGCCGCCGCTGAGCACTGTGACGGTCGAGGCAAGCTGGCGTACGACGGTCAGGTTCTGTTCCACGAGCAGGATCGGAACGCTCCTGGCCGCCTCAGCCAAAGCCTCGCTCACCTCCTGCACGATCTTCGGGGCAAGTCCCTTGGTGGGTTCGTCCACGAGGAGCACCTTGTTGGTGTTCAGCAGCGCGCGGGCCAGGGACACCATCTGCTGCTGTCCGCCCGACAGGGTTCCTGCCATCTGGGCCGACCGTTTGACCAGGTCCGGGAAGAGGTCTTCCACGAGCTGCCGCTGCGGATGTCCGTCCCGTTCCGCCAGCCGCAGGTTTTCCGCGACCGTCAGGCGGGAGAACACCTCACGGTCTTCCGGGACGTAGCCCACACCCCGCTGGATGATGCGGTGGGTGTGTTCGCCATCGATCCGGACGCCGTCGAGCTCCACCGTCCCGGTACGGGAAAGCAGGCCGATGATGGCCTTGATGGTGCTGGTCTTGCCGACTCCGTTGCGCCCCAGCAGCGCCGTGACGCCGGCTGCCGGCACTTCGAAGCTGACGTCCTCCACGACCTGCTGGCCGCCGATCGAAGCGGACAGGTTCGCTGCCCGCAGGATGGGAATTTGGTTCATCAGACAGGTTCTCCCAGGTAGGCGCTTTGGACCAGCGGATTCGCCATGACGGCTTCGGGGGTGTCGATGGCCAGGAGGCTTCCGTGATGCATGACCGCCACGCGGTCGACCAGGCCCAGGACCACCTCCATGTGGTGCTCGACCATCAGCACCGTCCGGCCGGAGTCGCGGTGCATCCTGCGGATCACCTCGGACAAGGCCGGAACGTCACCGGATCCGACGCCGGCCATCGGCTCGTCGAGCAGGATCACAGCCGGATCAGCGGCCAGCAGCATGGCGATTTCAACCTTGCGTTTGTCCCCGTGGGACAGCCCTCCCGCGGCGGTGTCCGCCTTTCCGGCGATTCCCGCTTCCTCGAGGTGCCTTTCAGCGATCCGGGTCGCCTCGTCACCCCGGTGCGGGAAGCGCAGCAGCGACAGGCTCCCGCCGAGGCGTGCCTGGGCAGCCAGCCGGACGTTCTCCCGCACGCTCAGCTGCGGGAACAGGCTGGACGTCTGGAAGGTCCGACCGAGCCCGGCGGCGGCACGGCGGTGCACCGCCAGACGTCCGACGTCGTTGCCTGAGACCGCTACAGTGCCCTCGGTGGGGCGCAGCAGCCCGGAGATGACGTTGAAAAGGGTGGTTTTGCCGGCTCCGTTGGGGCCGATCACGCCTACCATCTCCCCTTGCGGAACGGTAAAGCTGATGTCTTCCAGGATCCGTGCGCCGCCGATCATCAGGCCGACGCCGGAAAGCTCGAGAGCGTTGGGGCTGTCCATACGGGCGGGCCTACTTCGCGGCTTCCGGCGGTGCCACGGCATCGGCCGCAACTGTGTCGACCAAGGTGGGAACCCAGGTTCCGCCCTCGTCCGCCAGGGTGACCTGGTACATGTCCTGCAGCAGCGCGTGGTCGGAGGCGCGGACTGTCGTTGTGCCCTTGGGCCCTTCGAAGGAGTAGCCCTCCAGCGCTGCGACCATGGCGTCGACGTCGTTGCCGCCCTCGCGGACTGCCTGGACGATCATCTGACCGGCCACGAAGCCGTCCGGTGTGAAGAGGTCGGCTTTCTTGCCGGTCGCCTCGACGGATTCGATCATGGCCTTCTCGACCTCGTTGCCGCCGGCGCCCGGGAAGTAGTGGTTCAGGAAGGAGATCTTGGTTCCGGCTGCTCCGTAGGCACCGAAGGTCGCAGCGTCGCCGAGTCCGGTCACGATGGGCGCGGCGTCGAAGGCACCCTGCTGGTCCAGTGCCTGCCACATGGACCCGGAGGTAGCACCGGCCCAGGCGACGAACGCCATGTCGGGGGCAGCGTCGATGAGCTGGCGGGCGAAGGGCGTGAATTCAGTGGCGTCTTCGGGAACCAGCACGCTCTCCACTTCCGCTCCCTGCGCGCCCAGGACGGCCTCCACTGCTGCGAGGTTGCCCTGCCCGAAGGCGTTGTCCTGCGCGAAGACCACAACCTTCTTGCCTTCGATGTCCGGCACGAAGGAACCTGCCGCCGCGACGTCCTGCAGGGACTGGCGGCCGGAGCGGAAGGTGTATTTGTTGATGCCCTGGATCGCATCCGTCGCCGCGGGTCCGGAAATGTAGAGGACCTGGTTCTGCTCGGCCTGTTCGGCCAGTTTCAAGGCGATGCCGGAGACCACCGTGCCGGCCAGGATCTTGTAGTCCTGTCCAATGAGGTCCTTGGCGACGGTAACTGCCTTGTCCGGGTCGCCGCCGTCGTCGTGGTAAGTGATGTTCAGCTCAGTGTCCCCGACTTTGCCCGTGCCGTCGGTGGCGTAGTCGATGCCGGCCTGCAGGCCCTCGTAGTAGGCCTCGCCATAGGCGGCGAGCGGTCCGGTCTTGGAATAGACGATTCCGACGTCGACGCTCGACGGCGCTTCGCCGCCCTCAGCGGGTGCGGTGCCGGAATCTGCGGCGGGGGCGCAGGCCGAGAGCGTCAGCCCTGCGGTGACGGCCGCTGCGAGGAGGAACTTCTTTGTTGCCTTCACGGTGGTGCCTTTCGGTGCGGTGACTGGCGGTGCCCGGCCCCTTCTGGGCCCTAAACCTGAAAGGCGATTCAGGTTACGGAAAATGTATGACATGAATCACAATGCGTCAATGGTTCGGTCGAAGGGAACCTAACGCCCGGCAATCCCGCACCCCCACCGGTCCCCGTAGATCCGCATATACTTGCGCTTTGTGCCCCCACTCTCCCTGGCTGCCTCTGCCTCCCGCGCTGCCCGTGCCACCCGCAGTGCGCGGCCCACAGCCGTCCCCGCTTCCTCGTCCCGTCCCGCTGGACACCGGCCGGATATCCAGGGATTGCGGGCCCTGGCCGTCGGGATCGTGGTCTGGTACCACATCTGGCCCTCCTCGCTTCCGGGCGGTTTTGTGGGAGTGGATGTCTTTTTCGTCATTTCCGGGTACCTGATTGTCGGTTCCCTGGCCCGTGAGGCGATGTCCACCGGAACCCTGCAGCTGGCCAGGTTCTACAGCCGCCGTATCAAACGTTTGCTTCCAGCCGCAGGAGCCGTCCTCCTCGCGACCCTGGCCGCGACAGTCCTGATACTCCCGCAGAGCCGCTGGCAGTCCGTTGCACGGGACGTCGCCGCTTCGGGCTTGAACATCCAGAACTGGAACCAGGCCTTCTTCAGCACCAGCTATGAAGGCGCAACTGCATCCGTTTCGCCGCTCCAGCATTTCTGGTCCTTGGCTGTTGAAGAACAGTTCTACCTCGTGGCGCCTGTCATCCTGCTTTCCTGTGCCTGGCTTGCACGCAGAAGACTGCGCGGAGGTGCGCGAACATTCGAGCTGCTGGCACTGGGTGTTTTAGGCAGCTTGACCCTGGCATCCTTCGCCCATTCAATCCTCTTCTCCGCAGCCAGTCCGGACCTGGCCTATTTCTTCACCACTACCCGCGTGTGGGAGCTGACCCTCGGGGGCATGGTGGCACTGGCCGCCCGACCCGCCCGCATGCGCCCGGCACTTTCCGCGCTGCTGGGCTGGTTTGGCCTCTTCCTGGTTCTGGGATCAGCAGCGGCATTGTCGACGGCCATGCCCTTTCCCGGATGGATCGCCCTCTTTCCGGTGATCGGGACCGTTTTCCTGCTCCTTTCGGGAGACACCGCCCAACCGCGCCGCGGCTTATCACCGGCCTGGTGGCAGTCCCTGGGCCCGATGAGGTATTTGGGCGACATCTCATATTCGCTCTACCTGTGGCATTGGCCCCTCATCGTCTTTTCCGTCTTCCTGCTGGGCCCGAATCCTGGCTGGCTGCACGGCAGCGCCGTCATCGCTGCCAGCGTCGCCTTGGCTGCTGTCTCCACACGTTATATCGAGCAGCCCGCGCGTAATTTCCAGCCGGGCCGCAGAGGTTCACGCGGCAGGCGCCGCACCGTGACACCCGGCTACAGCCGAATTTTTGCGATGGGCGCGATCCTCACGCTTCTGCCCATTGGCCTGGCCGCCGTTCCTTATCAGGCCATGGAGCTGAAGGAACGTTCGCTGACGGACGAACTGGATCTTGATACCTATCCGGGCGCGATGGCACTGCATGGTTTCGGGCCCAGGGACTTCCCGGAGATGCCGGTTCGGCCAGACCCCGCCATCGCCGCAGCCGATCAGCCCGATGCACCCGAGGGGTGCCGCAACAGCTATGACCCCGCCAAGGTGGATTATCAGGACTGTGTTTTTGGAGATGAAGCAGCAGAACGCAGCATCGTCCTCGTCGGTGACTCCCACTCGGCCCAGTACATGGATTCCCTTGGCATTGTTGCGCGCGAAAGCGGCTACCGCCTGTATGTGCTCAGCAGGAACGGCTGTCCATTCAGCCTCCACCCGCTGCAGTCAGACACCTTCACCTACACCAACTGCTCCGAACAGAACGAACAAACGGTCCAGGACATTCTGGCGATCCAGCCGGCGGTCGTAGTCACGGCCGCCCTGAGCCCCGCGGGATACGAAGACGCACTGAGCTGGCGCTGGAGCGATGAGTCCGCCGCAATCGATGGATTCAGGGGAACCCTGCTGCCCCTGCAGGAGGCCGGCATCCGCATAGCGGTCATCAGCGACCTTCCCTATCCGCCTTTCAGCGTGCCGGAATGCGTCGCCGCGAAGTCGGAGGACTCCTGCACTTTCCCGGCCGGGCAAGAAACCAGTCCCCTTGCCGCAGCGGCCAAGTCAGTGGAAGGTGTCACCTCCGTGGACCTCCGGGATTATCTGTGCCCGGACAGCGTCTGCCGGAGCGTCATCGGGAACGTACTGGTGTACCGCGACAACCATATGACGGGAACCTTCGCCAAGACGCTGACCATTCCCCTGCGCCAGGCCCTGGGGGTCTAGGACGGAGCGCTAGTTGCGCGCCGAAACGCTCCCATTGGCACGCCACCGGATGCCGGCGTCGATGAAGTCGTCAATCTCGCCGTCGAACACCGCGGAGGTATTTCCCACTTCGTGTTCGGTGCGCAGGTCCTTGACCATTTGGTACGGATTCAGCACGTAGGAACGCATCTGGTCACCCCAGGACGCCTTCACATCACCGGCGAAAGCCTTCTTTTCGGCGTCTTCCTGTTCCTTCTTCAGCAGCAGCAGGCGCGACTGGAGCACCCGCATCGCAGCGGCGCGGTTCTGCAGCTGCGATTTCTCGTTCTGCATCGACACCACCGTCCCGGTCGGGATGTGGGTCAGGCGCACGGCCGAGTCTGTGGTGTTCACCGACTGGCCGCCAGGGCCCGAGGAACGGAACACATCCACGCGGATCTCATTGTCCGGAATATCGATGTGGTCCGTCGCCTCGATCAGCGGGATGACCTCGACGGCGGCAAAGGACGTTTGGCGCCGCCCCTGGTTATCAAAGGGGCTGATGCGGACCAGCCGGTGGGTACCGGCTTCCACCACGAGCGTGCCGAAGGCGTAGGGAGCCTTGACTTCGAAAGTCGCCGATTTAAGGCCGGCCTCTTCGGCGTAGGAGGTGTCGAGCACCTGGGTCGGGTAGCCATGGCGCTCGGCCCAGCGCAGGTACATCCGCAGCAGCATGTCGGCAAAGTCCGCCGCGTCCACCCCGCCGGCGCCTGCCCGGATGGTCACTACCGCTTCGCGCTCGTCGTATTCGCCGGAAAGCAGTGTCACCACTTCGAGCTCTGCGAGGGCCTTGCGCAGCGATTCCAGTTCCAGGACAGCCTCGGCCTTGCTGTCGGCGTCAGATTCATCCTGGGCAAGCTCCACGAGGACCTCAAGGTCATCGATCCGGGCTTCAAGCCGTTGCAGCTTCTCCAGCGCGCTCTGGCGGTGCGAGAGTTTCGACGTGATCTTCTGGGCGGCGTCAGGGTCGTCCCAGAGGTTCGGTTCGCCGGCCATTTCGCTGAGCTCGGCGATGTCTTCCTTCATCGCTGCGACGTCTGAGACGTCCTCGATGGAAGCGAACGTGGAGCGGAGCGCGCGGATTTCTGCGGGAAAATCGATTTCTGCCATGGTGTTTACAGACTACGCCATGGGCCGGGCGCAGGCCCGGGCCCGGCCTCCTGCACAACGGTGCCGCGTGCCGTATGACGGCGCGACGCACCGGGTTACAACGCAGTCTCTGTCAGGCACCCGGTAGTACATTGGTGCTGTCACGACCGGAAAGGAGCATCGCCATTTCCACGAACCGACTCCCAGGATCCCCCGCCCGTCATCCCGAGTCCGGACGCAAGTACGACCGCGCTGAACTCGAGGAACTGGCTGCCGAGGGCGATCCGTGGGCCCACTCAAAACTCGACGACTGGGACCTTTACGACGCCACCGATTACGTTGGCTCCTTCCGTGACCGCTGCCCTGACCCAGCCTGCGAACTCTACGGCGAGCGAGTCACGCTCTGTTATGCCGACGACGGCACCCTGCTCGAGGTGGATCACGGCGGCTGGAGCCATTACGTCCAGCAGGAGGAGGCTAAAGCCTCCTGACTCCTTAGAGTCACCAACTGCATCTCCCGCGGTGGCCTAACGGGTCAGCCTGGCCCTCGCGTCGCTTTCGGCCCGGATAGGTATCCCCTCCGGGACCAGGAAGTTCATGATCGGCGGATGCACCGCCCCGAGCAGCACTACGCGCGCGGTCCGGGCATCCGGGGTACCGGTCTCAGGCGAAATTCGAAGTGCGTCGATCCGCTCCCCCGCCCCGCTGTCCGCCAGATACTGCTGCACAGCGGCCGTCACTGCAGCGGGCTCAAGCTGTGCAGCCGGGGGCGCGCCGGGCTGCGTGCCCTGGACCTGCGACAGCGAAAAGGTGTCTGCTGCCGCGAGCGCCGCTCCGTCAGCGGCCGACAGAAGCTTTTTATGCCCCAGATAAACCGATGAGGCTCCTGCGACTACTGTGATCACAAGCAGCGCGAGCAGCACGTACCCAATAATCAGGACACCGACCTGGCCTGATTCGTCGCCACCCGAGCGCTGTTCCGTCATGATCCGAAACGCTCCACTGTCTGCATCGAGGTCGAGTCCACCCGAACGGGAGCAAGGTCCATTCCCGGGATCGAGGCAAAGAGCGGAAGCGGGACGTCAAAGGCCACGGTGACGGTCACTGTCGATCCCGGGGTCAGGCACGCAGCGGAGCACATCACCTCCATCTCCATGCCGGAGTCGTCGAAGCCAAAGTCGGAGAGAGCCAATCCCGCTGCGTCACGGGCAATCGCTTCCGGCACACCCTCAGGATCTGCTGCCGCATAAACCTTGGCAGCATGGTCTGCCGCGCCCACAACTGCGTAGGAAGCGCCCTGCACCTGCCCTAAAGCCACGATGAAGTAGATCAGCGGAACCAGGAGCAGGACGCCCAGGAAGATGAACTCGACGACCGCATTTCCGTCATCGCCGGCACTCTCCTTGAGAGCCGCCCTAATCCGTCGTCGCAGGCCAGTGCGCATGTCCGCTCACCTCGATTCCTCCCTGCGGCCCCAGAAAGCCGATCACTGGAAGCGGAGCACTCACGCGTACCTGCAGCATTCCCGCACCGCCGCTGGTCCTTGAGTACGTAACGTCCTCTGCGAACACCGGTGACAGGGACTGTGAGATGAGGTCACGGGTCCGCTCCACTCCGTCCGCCGGCGTGCGGTCTGCCAGGGTGCCGTAGCGCGCTCCTGAGGAAGCCGCATCGATGAGTGTGTTGCGCACGTGGAGGATCAGCGCCAGCTGAATGACGGCAACGGCGATGAGAGTCAGCAGGGCCCCCACCAGCACAAAGTCGACGACGGCGGACCCGTCCTCCGCAGCTGACTCTTTTGCGGCCCGTTCCCTGGTACCGGGTGCACCCCTTTCCGGATGCCCGATGGGTCTACCTCCGTACCTGGGCAATGGCGGATTCGAACAGTTCCAGCAGCGCGTCCTGGGCCACGACAAGGATGGCGGCCACGAGGACAGCCGACATCAGCGTGATCATCACCCAGCCCGGCACGTCGCCCCGCTCATGATCGTCGTCAGCAGGTGCAGCGGCCGCTTGCAGCCGGGTGAGCAGGGCGAAGGCCAGCAGCCCTGGCAGCGAACGGAGCCTTGTTCGAGTAGTCATTGGTGCCCTTTCGTTGTTCATCTTCGGTATCTGGTTGGTGGGCGCCGCTTTCTGCGACGCATCCTGGACGGACGTCCTCACAGGCCGATCCTCAGCAGGGACAGTCCCGGATAGATCGCAAAGAGCACCGTGAGCGGCAGGACGCCAAAGACCAGGGGAACCATCATGGCGATTTCCTTTTTTCCGGCCGCTTCCATGAGTTCGCGTTTGGCGAGGTCCCTCACGTCCTGCGCCTGGGCACGCATGACGTCCGCGAGCGGCGTGCCACGCTCAATGGCCACCGAGATCCCGTCGATGAACCGGGCCAGCGGGGCCAGCTGGGTTCGTTGGGAAAGGTCTGCCAACGCGGTCAGCAGGGGCACGCCGGAGCGGGTTTGCGCGAGTACCCTTCCGAATTCTGCGGCCAGCTCCCCGTTCGCGGTCCGGGAGACCCGTTCCAACGCCCCTCCGGCACTCTCGCCGGCGCTGACGGCCAAGGCCATCATCTCCGCCAAGCTGGGAAACTCGGCAAGCATCGATGCTTCGCGGCTGCTGATCGCCCTGGTCAGCAGGTAGTCCCTCAGCAGGTAGCCAAGGATTCCTCCGGCGAGCGCCAGGAAGGCGACGCCCGGAACGGAGATCCTGCCGTTGAATGCCAGCCAGACTCCTGCTGCCGCTCCAACGACCAGTCCGGCAGCAGCGTAGAGAACCTGTTCGGACCTGAACTCCACCACTGTGGTTTGCCGTCCTGTGCGTTCCAGCCGCTTATAAAGGGCCGGGGCCGCGGGGTTTAGCCGCTCCAGCCTGGCGACCGCACTGTGGAGGACTGGCCGGAAGACTCTCTCCAACGGACCGAACGGTGTGATGTCCGCACTGGTGAGCAGGCGCGAACCCGGCGCACCTGAACGCAGCTGCGGGGCGATCCGTTCCGTGAAGGTGCGCGGCCGGAGAAACGGCAGCCGGACAACGGTCAGCCACAGTCCGATCCCCAAGCCCGCCCCAGCCAGCCACGCAGCCGGAAGTGCCCCGGTCACTGCAGAACCCGCCGGTCGGCCGGAAGGGCTCCAATACGTAGCATCAGCTGGTAGCAGACAACGGAAACCACCATTCCGGCAATGAGCACCATGGCCCCCGCCGGCGTGTTGTAGGCCGCGACCGCCGCGGGGTTGGTCGCCATCAGCAGCAGTACGATCCATGGCGCTGCGACCGCGAGACGTGCGGCGTTGACCGTCCACGACTGCCGCGCCAGCAACTCGCTCCTGGTGCGGGCGTTCTCCCGCAGGAATTCAGCGAGCGTACCGAGCAGCCGGCCGAGATCTGATCCTCCGACCTGCCGGGTGATCCTCAGTGCCTCGACGATCCGGTCCCCTACGGGATCCGCCAGCCGTTCCTTCAGGCCCTCGAGCGCAGTATCGAATGAACCACCCGAACGGTACGCCATTCCAAACTCACGGAATGGTTCACGGAGTTCCGCCGGCCCGTTCTCGCCCAGCTGGATGAGCGCCTCGGGCAAGGACAGGCCAGCACGGATGGCCGAGCGCAGATGATCAACGGCATCGGGCCAGAGTTCCATGAGGGAAGCTGACCTTTTGCTTGCCTGCCAACGGACAACGCTCACCGGAAGTGCGCAGGCGAAGGCACCGAAACAGCCTCCGATGGGGAGGGAACCGGTGAGTACCCACGTCAGGAGAGCTGCGAAGAGCCCCAGGACGACACTGCTGACGACCAGGCCGGTGGGCGTCACCGACCTGATACCCGACGCCGTGAGTAGTTCCGTCAGCCTGCCGGGACGGGACCGCTTCGCTGGTTTTTCCGGCAACACCCAGCACGACCACCAGATAAGGAACAGACCAAGGCCAAGTGCCAGTCCCGCCAGCCCCGTCATGCCGCCGGCTCCAGCAGCTCGGTGAGGTTCATTCCGGCACGCAGGAACTTTTCCGGCGACGGGAGCGAGGACGGACTGGGTACAAGGCGGCCGTCCTCGCGCTGAAAGACCAGTGAGGATTCGATGATTCCGTTTTCCACCCGGCGTCCGAGGGCCAGGATCTCGGAGACCTCCCGCCGTCCGGAAGGAGTCCGGACGCAGTGGATCACCAGGTCGATGCAGGAGGCAACCGTCGGTACCACGAAGGCACTGGAAATGTTGGCCCCTGCCAGGAGAGGCAGCGTGGAAATCTTGGTGACGGCGTCGTGCGCACTGTTGGCGTGCACGGTGCACATCCCCGGCAGGCCCGAGTTCAAGGCGATGAGCATGTCCAGGCTCTCAGCCTCCCGGACTTCACCGACGATGAGCCGGTCGGGCCGCATACGGAGGGCTTCCTTAACCAGCCTGCGCAGTGGGATCTCTCCGTTTCCCTCCAGGTTGGCTTGCCGGCACTGCAGTCCCACCACATCGCGAAGCGGCAACTGCAGTTCAAAAATTTCCTCCACAGTGACCACTCGTTCCCTGGCCCCAATAGATGCCGCCAGACAATTGAGCATGGTGGTTTTTCCGGCCTGGGTGGCGCCGGAGACAAGGATGTTCAGGCCACCTGCCACGGCTGCCGAGAGGAACCGGGATGCCTGAGGCGTCAGCGTTCCGAGCTCTACAAGATGTTCCAGACGGCTTGCCCTGACAATGAATTTGCGGATGTTGACCGCCCAGTGACGCCTGGTTACGTCCGGGATCACCACATGCAGCCGGGACCCGTCCGGGAGGGCAGCGTCAACGAACGGTGACGAGAGGTCAAGGCGCCGTCCGGAGGACTTCAGCATCCTCTCGACCAGGTCGCGGACCTGGTCCTGGGTCAGGGAAAGGGCCGTCAGCTCTGAGCGGCCGCCGCGGGCAACGTAGACCTCATGCGGCGAGTTGATCCAGATCTCTTCAACACTCGGATCGTCCAGCAGTGGTTGCAGCGCGCCAAAGCCGGCGACGGCGTCGAACACGCGTTTGCGTGCATGGTCCAGTTGTCCAAGTGCCGGCAGCGAGCCCAGCATGGAGCGCTCGTCGTAGTCCTGCACGGCCGCCTCCACCAGACGGCGGACCTCGGTCACCTGGCTCGCCGGGTCGAGCCCGCGCACGCGGATGAGCTCCCTGACCTCATCCTCGACAATACGCACAGCATCCATGGCGCTCCCCCGGGCTATCCCGCACTCCCTTTTGGGCGTGCGGAAACGAGACAAAAACTGCAGGCCAACGCGGCCATGCGGCAGAGGATAAGTTATTTCGGCTGTGCTGGCGAGAGTGGCGGCTCTCGGGTGTGGAAAAGGTTCTGGGCTGTTCGGCGCGCAAAACAGCCCGGCACGCTTCCGCCGTGAGATCCCCAGTCGTAGCTTTCTACGGACCTAATTCCGAGCCTGCAGGGTCAGTCCCTATATCCGGACCACGAAGACCCCTTCTTCATCATATGCAACAACAATCACATTGGCACAGGTAGTGTTCACCTTGATCCGCTCTCGCCCCTTCTGGAGATCCAGTGCAACAATCCCACCTCGCGCCCATCCTCGCAGGCATCCTCAGCCTCACACTGGTAGCCTCGGCGGCGCCGGCTTACGCCACCGTCGATGTACCAAACCCGGCGGCCTCTGAAAGCCCCTCAAACCCGGAAACGTCAGGCTTGCCGGAGGATGCACAAAACCTGCCCGCCGGCCCCGCTGCAACAGACCTACCCAGCACCGAACCTTCTGCGACAGATCCATCGTCGTTGCCCGCTGGCGACCCCGCTGCGACAGACTTGCCGTTGCCCGGTGGCGACGCATTGGACAGCACACCTCAGTCGCCCACCGCTCCGGTGCCTGCACCAGGACCGTCACACGAAGAAGCCGACCCCTTGCAGCAGGAACCCGCCGAGGAAGAACTCAAGGAAGTAATCGGTATCCTCGGCGCCAAAATGGGCCAGGGCCTGGAACGACTTGAGGAAACAAGCAACGCCCAGGTCCCGAGCGCAGCAGAGACTGTGGAGCGCATCGAAGCAGAGCAGGTGCTGATCGACCAAGGTCTTGCCGATCCGCAGCTGGCTACGGAACCGGAAAAGGCGGCAGAAGGAACCCCGGAGACCTCGGGGACCCCCCTGGCGAGTCCCGGCGCCGCACACGCCGCCCTCTATCAATCCCAGCCCGCTGCAGTTTCACTGGCTGCGACGTGGAAGCCGGCTGGAATCCAGGGCATGGACGTCAGCAGCCACCAGCCGTCAGTCAATTGGAGCCGGGCCTGGAGCCAGGGCTCACGGTTCGCCTACGTCAAGGCTACGGAACACACCACCTACAAGAACCCGCGCTTCACCAGCCAGTACAACGGCGCAGGGTCCGTGGGCATGGTCCGCGGGGCCTACCACTTCGCCATTCCCAAAAAGGATTCCAGCGGCGCTGCACAGGCCAACTTCTTCGTGGACAACGGCGGGGGCTGGTCTGCCGACGGGCGGACCCTTCCGCCGCTGCTGGACATCGAATACAACCCCTACCCGGAGCTGGGCAACACCTGCTACAACTTCTCGGCCTCCCAGATGGTGTCCTGGATCCGGGACTTTTCCAACACGATCAGGGCCCGCACCGGACGGCTGCCCATGATCTACACCACCGCCGACTGGTGGAACCGCTGCACCGGAAACAGCACGGCGTTTTCCGATCATCCGCTGCATATCGCGCGGTACAGCACTGCCGGCCCCGGCTCAATGCCTTCCGGATGGAAAACATACAACGTCTGGCAGTACAGCAGCACCGGGCCCTTCGAAGGTGACTCCAACGTCTGGAACGGTTCGGGTGCTGCGTTATCGGACTTCGTCAACGGACAGTCCCCGGGACGCGCTGCCATCGCTGCCAAGGCCGCCGCGAATCCCTCACTAGGCCGGTCAACGTCCGCCATCGTCTGCGGCATCAGTTCAAATGGATGCGTCCAGAATTTCGCGTCCGGGCAGATCCACTGGACCAAAGCTACGGGAGCGCGGATCACCCGGGGAGCCATCAACAGCATGTGGGCAGCTCAGGGCTGGGAAGCAGGCCCGCTCGGCTTTCCCGTGATGGACGAGATCTGCGGATTGAAGAATGGTGGATGCCTGCAGGTCTTCCAGGGCGGCAACGCGTACTGGACAGCCCAGACAGGTCCGCAGTACACAAAGGGAGGAATCGACAGCCTATGGAGCTCCTTGGGAAGGGAACAGAGCGCACTTGGCTATCCCACGGGCGGTGAGCGGTGCGGACTGCGTCTGGGCGGGTGCTACCAGGACTTCCAAGGCGGGCAAATCCATTGGACTCCAGTGACCGGTCCCCAGATGACGACGGGGAAGATCGCCCAGGGATGGGCGGCCACCGGTTGGGAAAACGGCAAACTCGGCTACCCGACCAGCTCGCAGGTATGCGGATTGAAAGCCGGCGGCTGCTATCAAAACTTCCAGAAAGGCCAGATGCACTGGTCACCGGCAACCGGGGCCTACCCGACATCCGGCGCCTTCGCTACAGTCTGGGCGTCCTTGGGCTGGGAGAAAGGCAGGCTGGGCTATCCCACTTCGCAGGAGAAGTGTGATGCATCCGGAAGCTGCAGGCAGCTCTTTGAGCGCGGGTCTTTGCGGTGGATCCCGTCTCGGGGAGTTGTGGTCAGCTAGCCGGGAAGCAGAAACGGGGTGTCTGGCCCCAACTGGAGCTCCCCCCCTTGT
>NZ_JAXIOO010000029.1:0-40857 GCF_049311065.1 Arthrobacter sp. 7Tela_A1
CGCGGAAGGAGCGGGGGTAGATCTGGTAGATGACCGAGGAGCGCCACCATTGGCGGTCGCGTTCGGCGGAGGCCTCATGCACGGGAACAAGCTGAAGCTTTTCGGCACCGGGGGAAGGATCGCGGAGAGCATTGTCCATAGACAGGATCATCCTTTACACACATTGCAGTCTGCTTACCTAAATGTTAAGCGCGTGTGTTTCCCGGGATGCGCCGAAAGGACTGGTGATTGCTCACACAGGGGTGTGACGGCGGCACGCGCAGCACGGTTCGGAACGGCGGTCCTGTCCGGAATGGCGGTCCTGTCCGCGGACGCGCGATCCGGAACGGCGGTCCTGTCCGCGGACGCGCGATCCGGAACGGCGGCAACGAAATTCCTCGCTCGCAGAGCTCGCATGGAATATTAAAGCCGCCTAACCCGGACCGCGGGTCCGCTCGGTGGTCCGTGCGCCTAACCCGGACCGCGGGTCCGCTCGGTGGTCCGTGCGCCTAACCCGGACCGCGGGTCCGCTCGGTGGTCCGTGCGCCTGATCTGGACCCGGGTTCGATAGTTGGTTCGAGGGTCGCTGGGTGGCTGGAGCGGACACCGGACCGCGGGTCCGCAATGGCTTGGACCAGGGGGCCGGCGGGCCGCTGACTTGGGGTTGAGTTCAAAGTTACAGGGGCGTGACTGCCGTGCAGGATAGACTGGGCGGCGATCGCGGACATCGCCGCAGGGGCGGACCGCATGCCACTATCCCTTTACAAAGTTCCCGGGAGAACCATGTCAGAGAACCGAAACAACGCCGGCGCCGACCAGCCCGAAGCACAGCCCGCGAAGCCGGAAGAAGGCACACAGCAGGTTCCGGACAGCGGCGCCCCGACCCAGCCGCTGTACGGACAGTACAGCCCGCAGTCGGGCCAGTCGGGCCAGTCCGGCCAGTCCGCACCGGGCGGGCAGCCGTTTGCCAGCCCCGGAAACCTGCCGTACGGGCAGCAGCAGGAAGCGCCGGCTGCATCTTACGGCCAGCAGACGCCCTACTCCGAGCCGAATTCCTACGGCCAGCAGACGTCCTACGCCGAGCCGAATTCCTACGGACAGCAGCAGGGGTATTCCGGTACCCAGCAGGGATACCCGGGTTACGGCCAGCAGCCCTCGCCCTACGGCTACCCGAACTATCAGGCCCCGGCCACGAAACCCGGCAAGACCATGGGCATTGTCGGCCTGGTCCTTTCCTGCCTGTTCTTTATCCCGTTCGCCTCAGTGGTCGGCCTGATCCTGAGCATCGTCGGATTCGTCCAGTCCCGCAAAGCCAAGCTAAGCAACGGTCCGGCACTGGCCGGCATCATCGTCGGTGCCGTGGTGTTTGCCCTCACCCTGCTCATGACCATTGCGGTGTTCGTCTTCGCTGCCGATGCGGCCATGACGATCGTTGAGGCCTGCGAGGCCAACGGACCCGGAGAGGTCTACATCGACGGCGAATACATCGAGTGCGAGGCTGACTTCGAGCAGTCTCTCTAGGCCCTGACCATCCGGAGCAGGCGAGCTGTACCGGAGGGGGGGGCGGGGCGGGCCCCCCCCGGCGGGGGCCGGGCCTCTGGTATGTGCGGGCTCAGCCCTGCCCCGGTGCCGCTCCGTCTTCGAGCATGCGCATGGTCTTGGTATCCGGATTGAGCAGGATCGCCGCTTCGTCCCTGCGGTGGCGCAGCACCGTGTCCATGTAGGACTGCACCGCTTCGGCCATCGGCACGTTGCGGTTCTGTTTTTCAGACATGTACCAGCGGTGCTCCAGGACCTCATGCACCACTTCAGCCTGCTCCAGCTTGCTGCCCAGCTCACGCGGCACGGACTTCACGATCGGTTCGAAGACCTGGGAGACCCAGAGGTGCGCGCTCAGTTCTTCGTCCATCTCGGGGTGGTTGTCTGCCCGGTAGGAGTCGAGGTCGTTGAGCAGCCGGCGGGCCTGGTTTTCCTGGGCATCCAGCCCGGTCAGGCTCAGCAGCCGCCGCTGGTGGTGGCCGGCGTCGACCACCTTGGGCTGAAGCTGCACGCGGGAGCCGTCGGGGGTGGTACGGATGGTGAGCTCGTCGACGTCGAACCCCAGGTCATTGAGCCGCCGTATGCGTGCGTTCACGCGCCAGCGCTCACCCAGGTCGAAGGACTCCTGCTCGGTCAGCTCCGCCCAGAGATTCCGGTAGCTGTCCATAATCCGCTCGCTGGTGGCAAGCGGGTCGATTTTCTCTTCGACCAGGCCGCCCTCGGCCAAATCCATCAGCTCGCCGGCAATGTTCACCCGGGCGATCTCAAGGTCGTACTCGCGCTGTCCGTTCGAAAGCTCCGGGTACAGCTCACCTGTTTCGGCATCGACCAGGTACGCGGCAAACGAACCTGCATCCCGCCGGAACAAGGTGTTGGACAGCGACACGTCACCCCAGTAGAAGCCGGCCAGATGCAGCCGCACCAGCAGCAGTGCCTGGGCATCGATCAGGCGGGTTAGCGTGACTTCACGCAGCGTCTGTGAGAAAACGGCGCGGTAGGGCAGAGAGAAGCGCAGGTGCCGGGTGACCAGCACCGGTGCCAGTTCCTCCCCGTCCTTGTCCATCCTGCCGGTGATGACGGCGACAGGGGCTACGCTCGGCACGTTCAGCCGCCTGAGCTTGCGCAGCATGTGATATTCCTGCCGAGCTACGTGCTCACTGGTTTCCTTGATGGCAACCAGTGAGTCGCCCAGCCGGGCAAAGCGCACGACGTGCCGTGAAATGCCGCGGGGCAGGGCCGCCAGGTTTTCCTTCGGCCAATCCTCCAGCGGAATCGACCACGGCAGGTCCAGCAGCGCGGGGTCCATGGAAGCAGCTGTGATGTTGAGTGAACCCAGCGGTGACTGGGTTGCTTCCGCATGGCTGCGGGGAAGTTTTCCGGGCTGTCCCCAGTCCGTGGGTTCATCGCGCCAGTTCGCGCGGGGAGTATCAGTCATGGGCAAAATGCCTTCTGTGGACTCAGTTGCGGGGCTTAAACCAATGCGGTGGCCTTCCCCCAGAAGTCTAGTTCAGGGGAAAGGCCACCGCACGTGCCGGGAGTGGCTAAAGGCTACGCTTCGTCAGCAAGTCGCTCTCCGGTGCTGGTGTCAAAAAGGTGCACGTGTCCCGGCTTGGGCTGGACAAACAGGGTATCGCCCTTGGCCGGAGGCCTGCGCGCATCCACGCGTGCGGTGATGGCGTGCTCCTGGCCATCCAGGAAGGTGTGCCCGTACACAAAAGCATCGGCACCGAGTTCCTCCACGACGTCGACTTCAACCTTCAGGCCTTCACCGTCGGCGGCGACATCCATGTCTTCGGGACGGACGCCGAAGGTCACCGTGTTGCCTGCAGCCGCGTCCAGGATGGTGCGCGGCACGGGGTAGACGGTCCCGCCGAAAGTGACGCCGCCTTCCGTGACCGGCAGTTCGAGCAGGTTCATGGCGGGGGAGCCCATGAAGCCTGCCACGAAGACGTTCATCGGCTTGTCGTAGAGGTTTCGGGGGGTGTCTACCTGCTGCAGCACGCCGTCCTTGAGGACTGCAACCCTGTCGCCCATGGTCATGGCTTCGACCTGGTCGTGGGTGACGTAGACGGTGGTGACTCCCAGCCGGCGGGTCAGCGAAGCGATCTGGGTGCGGGTCTGGACGCGGAGCTTGGCGTCCAGGTTGGACAGCGGCTCATCCATGAGGAATACCTGCGGGTTTCGCACGATCGCGCGTCCCATTGCGACGCGCTGGCGCTGGCCACCGGAGAGCGCCTTGGGCTTGCGGTCAAGGTAATCCTCGAGATCCAGCAGCTTCGCCGCTTCCCGGACCCGTTCTGCGCGTTCCTCCTTGGAAACGCCCGCAATCTTCAGGGCGAAGCCCATGTTGTCCGCCACGGACATGTGCGGGTAAAGCGCGTAGTTCTGGAAAACCATGGCGATATCGCGGTCTTTGGGCGGAACGTCGGTGACGTCGCGGTCACCGATCAGGATGCGTCCCGAGTTGACGTCTTCCAGCCCGGCGAGCATGCGCAGGGAGGTTGACTTGCCGCAGCCGGAGGGGCCTACGAGCACCAGGAACTCGCCGTCGGCGATCTCCAGGCTGAGGTTGTCGACTGCGGGGCGCTCTGTGCCCGGGTACAGCCGTGTTGCTTGGTCAAACGTTACCGTTGCCATGATGTTTCCCTTCACGGGCAGGTACGTGCCCGACGATCCGTTGTGAATGGGTGGATATGAACTTGTGAAATATCGTGATGGGTGCCACAGAAGCACTCACTGCCGCCAAGTATGCCATGCCTGTCCAGCCCCGGCATGCACAGCGGGAGGCCGGAGGCGTTAATTGCCGACGGCGGCCCGGCGCAGGTCCAGCAGGTGTTCCAGCACTTCCGCGAACTCCCCGGGACTCTGCACCCGGAATGCGGCAGCCGTCTCGCCGGCGCCAACCTTGATGCCGACATCGCCGCGCTCCAGGACAGCGAACCCTTGCTCGTCGGTGACATCGTCGCCGGCGAAGAAAACTGCCGTCGCACCCGTGAGTTCACGGAGCGCGCGGATACCCTCTCCCTTGTTGGCGTGCACGACCGACGCCTCCAGCACCTGCTTCCCGTCGGTCACCTGGACGCCGTCGAGTTCCCCCAGCCGGGCGCGGGCGGCATCAACGGCTGCGGAGGCGACGTCGTGCGGCGCACTGCGCGTATGCAGGACGACCCCGGCGGGTTTGTCTTCGATCCGGCACCCCGGGGAAGCCTGAACCACCTGTTCGACGGCGTTGCGGGCGCGGGCCAGCAAGGCAGCCTGTTCCGGGGTCAGCTGCAGCGGTTCAGCGTTGGGCCCGGTCCAGGTTTCGGCACCATGGCTGCCGACGAGCAGGGTTTCCGGTTCCGGAGAGGCAGCCCGGCGCAGGCTGTCCAGGGCCCTGCCGGAGATCATCGCCGTCGCCGTGTGCGGTACTGAGGCGAGGGCGCGCAGTGCTGCCGCTGCTTCCGGGAGTGGACGGGCGTCCTCGGCGTGTTCCACCAGCGGCGCCAGGGTCCCGTCAAAATCGACGGCCACCAGCAGCTCGTCGGCCGCAGCGAGTGTTGCCAGCGCTGTGCGCAGGTCCAGGGAAATCATTCGTGCTCTCCTTCTCCCTCCAGCCGCAGGGCGTTGAGGAAGTTCTGCGACCAGCGTTCGACGTCGTTTTGCAGGACCTGGCGGCGCATCAGGCGCATGCGGCGCTGGGCTTCGCGCGGCTGCATGTTGATGGCAGAGATAATCGCGTCCTTGAGACGGTCGATGTCGTGCGGGTTCACGAGCACTGCCTGGCGCAGCTGGTCCGCAGCACCTGCGAATTCACTGAGGACCAGGGCGCCGGAGTTCTCCGTCCGGGCCGCAACGTATTCCTTGGCCACCAGGTTCATCCCGTCGCGCAGGGCGGTGACCAGCATGACGTCGGAGGCCAGGTACAGGGCAACCATCTCCTCCACCGGGTAGGAGTGGTGCAGGTAGCGGATGGCCGTGTTGCCCATGGTGTCGTAGGTGCCGTTGATCCGGCCGACGGTTCCTTCAACCTCTTCGCGCAGCAGCCGGTACTGCTCCACGCGCTCGCGGCTGGGGCTGGCCACCTGGATCAGCGAGGCGTCCTCCACGGTGATGCGGCCGTCTTCGAGGAGTTCGCCGTAGGCCTTGAGCCGGTGGCTGATGCCCTTGGTGTAGTCCAGCCGGTCCACGCCGAGCAGGATCACCTTGGGATTGCCGAGTTCCCGGCGGATCTGCTTGGAGCGTTCGATGATGTCCTCGCGGTGGGCGAGCTCCGTGATCTGGTCTACGTCGATGGAAATCGGGAAGGCCTCGGCCCGCGAGACGTAGGAATTGCCGTCCTCGTCCGTGACGTGTACCTGTTGCTGGCGGACTGAGTGGCCCGCAAAGCGGCGGACGCAGCGCAGGAAGTTTGCCGTGTCGCTGGGGCGCTGGAAGCCAATCAGGTCCGCTCCCAGCAGTCCGGCGATGATATCCCTTCGCCACGGCAGCTGGGCGAAGATTTCCAGCGGCGGGAAGGGAATGTGGTTGAAGAACCCGATCTTCAGGTCCGGGCGGGCCTTCCGGAGCAGCTGCGGCACCAGCTGGAGCTGGTAGTCCTGGACCCACACCGTGGCGCCCTCGGCGGCGACTTCAGCCGCAGCTTCGGCGAACCGGCGGTTCACCGTGCGGTAGGAGTCCCACCAGGTTCGGTGGAACTCCGGCGGTGCGATGACGTCGTGATAGAGCGGCCAGAGGGTCGCGTTGGAGAAGCCTTCGTAGTAGAGCTCAACCTCCGAGGCGCTCAGCGGCACCGGCCGCAGATGCATGTTGTCGTGGTCGAAAGGTTCCAAAGCTTCGTCCGGGGCGCCATGCCAGCCAACCCACGCGCCGTCGGCCTTTGCCATCACGGGCGCCAGCGCCGTCACCAGCCCGCCGGGGGAGCGGCGCCACGTATCGCCGTCGTCAGATCCGTTGTCCGCCACCCGGTCTACGGGCAGTCGGTTTGAGACAACGATGAAGTCGTAATCGCCGTACCCGTCCGTTGAAATCTCAGTCTTCGATTCCGCGGCAACAGCGTTCACCTTCGCACTCCTAAGTTGACTTGTTTGTTTGCCACTCTATCCAACAGGGGAAACTTTGTACCCTCCGGGGACGTTGTCCATAGGGTGCCGGGATATCGTTGTCCCGGAGACTGTGTACGTTGATGCCGCTACCAGCGCGGCCGTTAGAGAGACAGAAGGAAACATGAGCGACCGGAACCCCAAGGCCACCAAGGCTGATCGCCAGGCTGCGGCGCGTGAAAAAGCGCGGGCACTGCGTGAAGCGCAGCTTAAGAAGGAACGCCGCAACAAGCTGCTGACGCGCTGGGGAATCGTGGCGGGAATCGTCGCCGTCATCGCCATCGTCGCTGTGATCGTGGTCAACAGTCTCCGCGGAGACATTCCCGACGCCGGACCGGCCCCGGCCAACGGCAACGCGGACGGCGGCTTCACCCTCACCTCCACCACCGAGCTGGAGCCTACCGAGCCGCTGGAAGTTGACGTCAACGCGCTGCCCGAGGCAACCACCACAAATGAAGCCGGCGACACCGTGCCCGCAGGCGTCGAAGCAGCCGGTCCCGGGGAACCGGTACAGATCGTCGAGTATGTCGACATCAACTGCGTGCACTGCGCGGACTTCACCGGAACGTACGGTGACCAGATCGGCTCCTGGCTCGACGCCGGTGAGGTCACCTATGAGTACCGCACGGTGGCGTTCCTGGACCGCAACTCACCCACGAACTACTCCTCCCGCGGCGCCAACGCTGCTGCCTGTGTGGCGGACACCAACCCGGAATCCTACTGGGACTTCATGAAGGCCATCTTCGCGCAGCATGCGTCCGGTGAGATCAACAACGCCGCGCTGGCCGATATGGCCGACTCCGTCGGCGCCTCCGACGCCAAGGACTGCATCACGAGCGACGGCTTCCGCACCTACGTGAAGTACGCCGACTCGCTGGCGCGCGAAGCCGAAGTCAGCGGCACCCCGACGGTTTACGTCAACGGAGCCGAAGCCGACCTGAACGCTTTCGTCGAGACCGTCCAGGCTGCCATCGACGCCAACAAGGCCGAGGCTTCTTCCTAGCTGCTTCTCCAGCCGGCGCCCCGCCGGAGCGGACCAGTCCTGGTTTCGTTCCGGCGGGTGTGCTGGGCTAATCTTGTCTAGCGCTGTTTTGTTGTCCGCGGACGACGACGGCGCGGGGCCGGTTTCCCGGTCCACGCCTCCTTAGCTCAGTTGGCCAGAGCACCTGTCTTGTAAACAGGGGGTCGCCGGTTCGAATCCGGCAGGGGGCTCCACGAAACCCCTTCTGATCAGGTAAAACGCCCGATCAGGAAGGGTTTTCTCATGCCGCGAAAAGGGGCAGCTACACGTTTACTACACGCTTTCAAAGCGGATGCCTTCCACCTCAATGTGCTTGAAGAGCCTGCCGCTGTCACCGGCAGGTTCCTGCTAAGCGATGGACACGGACGAAGTCACCCGCAGCCGTTGCGAAGCGATCACCGCCGGGGCGGCGGCAGGAATCGCGGGCGTCGGGGATCCCGCCCTGGGCCGAAAGTGGGCGGCCGGGGGAGCGCTCACCCCGGCGCAGCCGGGGCAGCAGCGACTCCACTTTGCCTGCGGTCTCATGAACGAGATCGATACCAGCCAGGACCAGGACACTGCCCGGACATGGATACTGTGCAGCAACCCGCGCCTGGGGTACGACTCCTCGGTCAAGGAGATACGTGAAGACCGCTTCCGGGAAGCTGCTCGAAGAAGGCTATGACGGCTGAACTCTGAAATTGGCCGCCAGTATCTGCCGCCGGGCACCACCGCACAAAAAAGCCGACAGCCCCGCGCAAAACGGGGGCTGCCGGCCGGGGGCCTGCGCGCAGGTGTCACATATCGCCTGAGCGAAGAGGGGAATCTGTCCGCTGCGGATCTTCGGAGCGGCCCTTCCACCACAGAAAGAACCCGTAGAGGCCCAGGCAGACCATCACGACTGCTGCAACGATGCGCCACCACACCAGGGGCTGCCACACGGCAAACAGAATTGCCCACGCGAAGAATGATGCGCTGATCCAGCGGTTGGGAATTTTGTCTTTCATGCTTTCGCCTCTCCGTTGGCGACAATTATTTTAGGATTGGTTATAAGCCGGCACACCCGGGAATAGTCACTCCAATTCCACTCAGAGTATAAGGGCCCAGCCCACCTGGCCTGCACCCGGGACAAACAGCGTGGCCATGCCAAGGCCGACGCCGATAACGCAGGTCACCGGAGCGTCGGTGGCACCCATGTTCAGGTGAGCGGTGTGCTGCCCATTGATGTAAACATCAAGCCACCCGGGGCAGGACTCCGGAGGATTACCGTCCTAGCTGTGGGACACACCCAGACTGACGCAGAAGGTGTAGTACTTCCCGGCGACATCCTGTGGCTCAACTGCACCCGCACTTCCCGGGGTGGCCAGCTGCTGCAGGGAGGGGGCCTGCTGTACCGCGGCGACTGCGGCTGTCTGTTTCCCTCCCGATGCGCCGGCCGGCGCAACCCCTGTAAGTGCGAGCCCAAAAGCGGCTGCGATGACGACTGCGAATTTGCTTATTCTCTTCAACATGCAAGCCAGGCGGCCCGCCGCATGACGAATACCGTCCCGAGGCAGAATCCCTTTCACCCCTTATGGCTGAAGGTCCCGTTGCTTCTCCTAATGTCGACGGGTCTGGAGCCACTGGTTCGGCGAGACAATGACCGACGTTATCGGGGTGGAGCCCGTGGAGAAGCTCGTTAAGGACCCTAATGAGCTTGCTGCTCAACCCGGAGATGACCCTAGGAATCCACCGGCCAGAATCGTCGGCCACCGGCGTGCCTGAGGGCTGAGAGCATCAGGTCCTGGTCCCGATAGTCCTGGTCCCGATAGTCCTGGGACGAGAAGCTGGCATCGAGGCTTACCTCGACGCCGGCGGCCTTTGAGGCTGCCACATCAGGAACCTGCGCCTACCGCTGGAAAGCCTGCCAACGTATTCGGGCACATTGATCCAGTAGACGTCAGCTGACTCGCCGTTGTCCTGATCCAAGGCTGGGTGCTCCGGGAAGCGTCCGTCGAAGCCACGGATGAGCAACTCAACGCCTGCGACACAGGACAACACGGCGCGGGGACCTCAGCCGCTCGTGGATATCAGTAGTGTTGCCGGTGTTGCCAATGGTGTCCCCTTCGATGGAATGGAGCAGCACCTCAGGGGTGTCGTGGTGCGTCGACGGCGGGATCCGTGCAGAGTCCTATGTATCTGCACCCGCCGTGCCCCGGATCTGCGACAAGGTGAATGTCGCGCAAATGACGGAACTCTAGGGACGATAGCGGCAGCCCTAACGCTGTGTCCTGGCGCGGTTAGGGGAACCTGCCTCATCTACGTGCACCACCCTTATGACACGCTTGCGACACGCTTTCAACGGGAATGAGCGGGAAACTGCGGGTAGGATCCAAGCACTATCAACCGCGTTAGACCTGATGAGGGTGCCCTTCACGGAGCCGTCGGGAACTGCCAGGATGCGGTGACACGGCAACAGGGGGTCGCCGGTTCGAATCCGGCAGGGGGCTCCACGAAACCCCTTCTGATCAGGCACAGAGCCTGGTCTGGAGGGGTTTTTCATGGGTTGGACGGCAGCACTGCATGGGTAGTCCTGCCGATGGAGTGCTGCCGACAAGGCTGTCGCCGATGCCTACCGGGCGAGACTCATGGAGGAACCTGGCGCGCGTGGACTGCTCGAGCGGGACCGTGATTAGCCTCGGTTGGTTGCTCCGTTCGGACACCACCACGGCTGGGAGGTCCTGGAAGCTGCAGGTAACAGCCGCCTTCCCACCTTCTAACCGCTCCGTTGGACGCTCTTCGGAATGCCGAGGCTGAGGCGGGGTCCTCTGCACCTGCGGGCCATGGCGCGGCATAAACGTCGACTCTTTCCGTGGTCTGCCGCCGTGACTTGGCCTCTTCTCTATTGGCCGCACAACCCCGGTGCTAGCTTGACCGGACGGCTCGCCACCGCCAGCCGGACGCCAGCACGAAGGAGTGCACCGTGAGAAAACCAGCCACCCGGTCCGGTTTCTTCCTGACAGGCCTAGTAGCCGCTGCACTAAGCGTTCCAGCGGCAGGAACGGCCATGACATCGCAGATGAACAACGGAGCAGTACCCGTAGCAGAAGCAGGCGCTGACTCAAAAGCAACTCAATCCGCGGCGGGAGGCTCGTCCCCCTCAACGCCCTGGGTTGGCAGCTGGGCAGCTCCAATGACCCCGGCCGGTCCAGCAGGCAGTGTTTCCGGAGAGGGGTTCACTGATGCAACGCTTCGCCAGACAGCTCACCTGTCCGTCGGCGGAGACAGCCTGCAAATCAGGATCAGCAACGATTTCGGTACCACTCCGCTGGTGATCGGCGCTGCCACGGTGTCTCCCGGCTCCGCGGCGGAGGACCCGGATCCGGATAAACTGCGCGACGTAACGTTCGACGGCGCCGCATCAGTAACCATCCCCGCGGGTGCTGAGTGGGTATCCGATCCGGTACAGCTTTCCGTGGAAGGAAACTCGGACCTGACGGTCAGCATGTACCTGCCAGGCCCAACCGGGCCTGCTTCGGTGCATTCCCTTGGAAGGGCTACCTCGTACCTCGCGGCAGGCGACGCCACCTCCAGCACGGCGGAGTCCTATGGGGCCCTGGACACCTCACGGTATTTCCTGGAGGGAATAGATACGGCGACGAAGGCTCTTGGATCAGTGGTGTTCTTCGGCGACTCGATCACGGACGGGTTCGCCTCCACCGTCGACGCCAACCTCCGTTACCCGGATCAGGTCGCTGACCGGCTGATGCGCCGGCCCGAGGCCCGGCAGTGCGGAGTGCTCAACGCAGGGATCAGCGGTAACCGGGTGCTGGAAGACGCCGGCACGGCGGGCGTCTCGGCCCTGTCGCGTTTCGAGGACGATGTGATTGACCAGACGGGGGTACGGACGGTTGTACTGCTCGAGGGCATCAACGACATCGGCCGGACCGCCGGGGCGCTGGAACCGGAGTCACTGATCGCGGTATACCGGCAATTCATTGAACGGGCCCATGACCACGGCATCCGAGTAGTGGGCGCCACGCTGACGCCGTACGGCGGTGCCGGGTACTACACCGATGAGGGCGAGCAGGACCGCCAGGCAGTGAACTTCTGGATTCGGACGTCCGGGGAATTCGATGCGGTGGTCGACTTCGACGCCGTGGTCCGCGACCCCCGCGACCGCAGCCGGCTCCAGACCCGGTTCGATCCGGGGGATCATCTCCATCCGAACGATGCCGGCTACGCGGCAATGGCATCGGCGATTAACCTTCAGGAGATCTGCCGGCGGTAGCGTTAGCTGCCGCGGGGACGGTCTGCGTCCGCCGTGTCGTCGGGGCGGGGCTGTGACTGGGCTCCGGTCGAGCGCTTGCCGACCAGCCAGACGAGCAGGACAGCACCGGCCAGGGTGAGGGTAGCCCCGCCGTAAACATTCGACGCCGCATAGACGCCGGGCTGCGACGCGGAGAACAGCCGGCTCACGAGCCCCGGTATCTGTGGCCCGGCGAGCAGGAACACGGTAAGGAGCGGGCCCGACCCGGTGAACCGGCCCATGGGGCCGGGGTGTTTGGCCTTTCCATTCTGCTGCTCGCTCATGATTCCAGTGTTCCAGAAAATCCTGGGCGCCGTTGAAGGCTGTCCCGCGCCGGAAGCTGAACCAAGCAGCCCTAGAACCGGAAAATGGAGTCGATCTCTTGCTTGGCGCCGTCGACGTAGGTGTCGACCCGCTCGTCGAAGAACGAGATCCGGTCTTTCAATTGCCCCGAATCCGGCAGGACTGACTCGTAGGACCACGCGAGGTCAGCGCCGGCCGGATCGTCAGTGACAGACCAGTAGGACGCCGTTCCCTTATAGGGGCAAACCGTCTGCGTGTCCGAGCGGCTAAGGAGGTCCCAGTCGACGTCGCTCCTGGGAAAATAGGTACGCGGCGGCAGCATGGTCTCGTAGACAAAGAGGGGCTGCCGGGTCTCGGCCAGGAGCTGGCCGTTGAGGTGCATGCGAACCGCGCGGGAGGAATCCCGGGCATCGACACGGTGGAACGGGTCGCGCGGATGCCCCTTGATCTCGTTGTCTTCCTCAAACCACTGGTCGAAGGCAAAGAAATCCAGCACGACATGGTTCGCCAGGTCAGGATCGGTCGGCCTGAACCCGGCACCGGCCAGCACCTGGGAGTCCGCCACGATATCCAGGGCTTGTCCCTCGGCGGTGTGGGCGCTGAACGGGTACCGCGGATCCATCAGGGCGCCCGGCGGGACCATGGCCAGCGGGTCATCGTCCGTTTCCGCAGGAACCAGGCTGGCAGAGATGTCCTCCGGCGGTACGGCAAATACGGGCGTCACGCGCCGCGGTTCGTACACCAGGAAGGCGTTGGAAGAGTCGACGACGGCGTCCGGCCCCACCAGGGCGCGGATCCGCCGCGGAGTGGGCTCGAAGCGCAGCAGCGGGAGCATCTTCGCGAACTCCGGGGTGATGTGCAGTGCCATACCTTCAGTGTCTTGCCGGCGGACCGGCCACACAAGGCGCTGCGGAATTCGCCGCGGACCGCAAACGCTTGACCAACCTATCGTTTATCGATATTAATGGAAGATCATTCGATATCGAGCCAAGAGGCCGCCATGGGAAACCTCACCATCCTCATCCTGCGCGTGCTGATGTCCGCAGTCCTGGCAGGGACGCTGCTCATCCAAGCGGTGCTGCTACCCCTGCTTGGTGCCGACCTGGACCAGGGCAGTCCGGCGATCGCTGCCCTGCGGATTCCGTTCCTGGCCATCGGGTTTCTGGGGGTGCTCGCGTTCCAGGTGACCCTGGTCTGCGTCTGGCGCCTGCTCACCATGGTCCGCAGGGGGACGGTCTTTTCCGCCGCGGCGTTCCGCTGGGTGGACATCATCATCGGCGCCGTGGGATCCGCTGCCCTGCTGCTGGTCGTCCTGGGATTCCTGCTCGCGCCCGGAGAAGCGGTTGCTCCGGGAATCGTGCTCCTGGTCGGAGGGGCGGCAGTGACCGCCGCGGGAGTGGCGCTCGTCGTCGTCGTGATGCGGGCGCTGCTCGCCCAGGCAGTCGCCAGGGAAGCGGAAGCGCTGGACCTCCGAACACAGCTCAGCGAGGTGATCTGATGCCCATCGTCGTGGACATTGACGTGATGCTGGCCCGGCGCAAGATGCCCGTTGGCGTCCTGGCCGAGCGGATCGGCATCACTCCGGCGAACTTGGCGGTGCTGAAGAACGGGCGCGCCAAGGCGGTCCGGTTCACTACCCTCGAGGCGCTCTGCGAGGTCTTGGAGTGCCAGCCCGGAGACCTGCTGCGGTGGGTGCCGGAGGGTGCGGACAGTGCGGACCGCGTACACCAGGCCCACGCCTGACGGCAGCGACACAGGCACCGGCGGCGTGTACCACCCCCGGATCCAATTTCCGCACGCGTTAAACCTGCCGAGGTTGATATGAAGTTGTGTCCTAGACCCGCCGCTGGCCGGGAAGAAACTTAGGTAGTCTCAGTACTGGATCACTGCAGGGCAGGGATCCACAGGTTTGAAGGTCCCGAACAGGGCTCAGACGCCGGGCCGAAGCCGGTGATTTCCATGGGGGTGGAATCACCGGCTCCGGACCGGCGTCTGTGGTTTAAAGGCCGCGTTTCCCCGAGCGCATAACGGCGGTACCGTGTCCCGATGGGGAAAAAACAACAGGGGGGACAACCTCACAGTCCGACGGAACTTCTCAGCACGGTCCGCGCGATGGAAGCCCAGGGCATTCCGCTGCCCAAGCCGTACATCATGACCGTCCTTTCCGCGGCCAAGGCGTACGCCGGCTGCGGCGAAACCGAAGAGGGAAGGGAGCTGTGCGAAAGGGCGTGGGAATTCGCTGAATCAGTCCCGGCGCTGAGCCACGACCGAGAGGTGGCAATCCACCTCTATGACGCAGGATGGGACCACCGCCGGCCGCGGGACCCGATGTACCTTACCGGCGCGTTCTTCCTCGCAGTCGAAGAATACGGGCCCGGCAGCGCGTGGGTGCCTTACCTGATGCGGGAACTGTACTGGCACGTCCAGGACCGCCCGGACTGGGATGTTTTCGGCTCCCTCCGGGAGGGGGAGGAAGGCAGGGAACTGGCGGAAACCCTGCACCAAGTGGCCATCGCGGCGCTCGCCGGGTTTCCTGCCGGAACGAACCGCGCCGAACGCTGCCGGCGCAGCGACGTCGTCGGGTTCGCAGCGCAGTTCCTGTTCATGGCAGGTGACGACTTGTGCCGCAGGGCGCTGGAAGAATGGCTCTCCGGGCCGGTCAGCGGGTACGAATCCGGCACCGCCTTGGTCAGCTTCCTGCTCAGGATGCCCGCCTATGGGCCGGCGCGGGCAGCGGCAGAGCGCACCTTGCAGGCGGTGGAAGCCAATCCCGGCTCGACCGGAGCGGAGAAGGCAAGTGTCCTGTTGGATGTCGTGTTCGGCATCGCGATGGCCCCGGATCCGCCCGGGCTGGCGCGGCTGCCTGAGCTCGAGCAGCGGATCGGCGAACTGGCGCACGGACCCTTCAGCGAGGCAGAAGCGCACGTGCTGCAGGAAAAGCTGTACCGCTACGTCATCCAGCGGCTGGATGAGAGCAAGGAAGCGCAGCCGGCCCAGCGGGAAATGTTCGGACGGCTGCTCTTCGACCCGTTCAGCTCCGGCAATACCTGGACCTCAGAGAGCGAAGCCCGCCGCTAGGCGTCGGCAGTCCGCGCTCCGGCGGCGTTCCGTGCGGCCAGGATGTGGGTCCGCATCACGGCTTCGGCCCACTCGCCGTCGCGGGCACGCGCCGCAGCCACCAGTTCCGCATGATGGAGCATGCTGCGGCGCAGGGCTTCGGGACTGTAGGTTCCGAAGGTGTGCGCGACTACGGCCGGCCGCATCAGGGTCTGCAGGGCCACGGCAAAGTGCCGGTTGCCGCAGCGTTCGACGAAAAGCCCGTGGAATTCGTTGTTCAGTGCCCCCAAGGTCCGCAGGTCCCCGTCTGCTGCCGCGGCTTCCATAGCGGTGTTCAGTTCCGCGAGCCGCTCGACGTCGCTGTCCGTTAGCCGGGGAACGGCCAGCAGCGCCGCGTGCGGCTCGAAGCCGGCCCGTACGTCGTACAGCCCTGCCACGTCCTCGGGCGAGAAGGACACAACCTGGGCACCCTTGTTCCGGCTGATCTCCACGATTCCCTCGGCGGCCAGGCGGTTCAGTGCCTCGCGGACCGGCGTCCGCGAAACACCCAGCCGTTCGGCCAGGGCGGCCTCCCGCAGCCAGGCGCCTGGAGCGACGTCGCCGGAGGCGATGAGGGCGCGCAGGCGGGCGTAGGGGCTCTCCTCGAGGGGATCCGCGGGGGAATGGTCCATGTGAACTACGTTATCCCTTGCCGGAGGCGGGTTCGTCCGCTGGCCAGCTGGCTTGGGCAAGCTGGGTGCGGGTGCCGCCTCGGGCAACGAACGACGCCGATGCCCGCCCGGTCAGCTCCACGATACGGTTGGCTGCCAGCAGGTAACGCTCCAGGTCCACTCCGGTGTGAATGCCGAGGCCGTCACACAGGTGCACCAGGTCCTCCAACGGCGCATTGCCCAGCACGGAGGGATCTCCGGGAAACCAGAGATCCCCGCCCAGTCCGGCGAAGGAGCCCTCAATCCAGTCCGTGCCGGCCTGCAGTGCGGCCAGGGCATTTGCCGGGGCAAAGCCGTTGCGGTTATGCAGGTGGACACCTACCTCCAGCCCGGGATACAGCTCGCGGACCCCGCGGATTCCGTCATAGATTTCGCCGGGCTCTTCCTGACCGGAGGTTCCGGCCAGATAGACGCCGGCCGAACCGGCGGCCATGGCCGCCTCCACCACCCGCAGCCGCTCTTCGCGGGCTACCGGACCCCGGGCGGGGGCGAAGAAGGAGCAGGCGACGGCGGTGACCAGCCGCAGGCCCGCCGTGCGGGCCAGTTCCCCGATCCGCTCCAGCCCGGCCAGTGCTTCCTTGACGGAGAGCCGCTGGTTGCGCCGGCTGACCTCTTCGTCCGCCGAAACCACCACCACCAGTTCATCCAGGCCGCAGTCCACTGCCCGTTCCGCGCCCCGGTAATTCGGCGCCAGGCCGCGGTAACGCACGCCGGGGACCCGGGGAACAGCGGCCATCACCTCGGCGGCATCAGCCAACTGCGGCAGGACCTTGGGATGGGCAAAGGACACCGCCTCGATTTCGCGGACTCCCGCATTGATCAGCAGCTGGACCAGTTCCACCTTCCGGGCAGTGCTCAGCGGTTCCGGAACGGACTGCAGTCCGTCCCGCAGGCCCACCTCCACCAGGCGGACCGAGGAAGGAAGGCCCGGCAGGCTCATGCCACGCCCCGGGTGCGCAGCTCCTGGAGCGCTGCCTCGTCGACACCGATCCCGGCAAGGACCTCCGCGGTATGGGCTCCAAGCTCGGGACCGGGCCAGCGGATGCCCCCTCCGGTCCGGCTGAGCCGGGGGAACACGTTCTGCATGGACACCGGCCCCAGGGCGGGGTGGTCAACTTCGGTGATGGATTTCCGTGCGGCGAACTGCGGGTCCGCGAACATATCCGCCGGGCGGAAAATCTTGCCCGAGGGAACCCCGTGTTCCTGGAGGAGCTTCTCGAGCTCGTCAGCGTCCAGCCCGGAGGTGAAGCCGGCAATCAAGTCATCGAGCTCCTGCTGCCGCTCCCCGCGCGCTCCATGAGTGGCGTAGCGCGGGTCGTCCGCCAGCCCGGGGAAGTCCATGGCCTTGGCCAAGCGGGCGAAGACCGTGTCCTGGTTGGCGGCGATCAGCAGCCACTGGCCGTCCTGGGTTGGATAGACGTTGCTGGGCGCAACGTTGGGCAGCACGGCTCCGGTGCGCTCGCGCTGGTAACCGGTGACCTGCCATTCCGGCACGAGGGATTCCATGACTCCCAGGACCGCCTCATAGATGGCGGAATCAACAACCTGCCCCTGTCCGCTGGACTGCCGCTCCTGCAGGGCGGCGAGTGCTCCGATGGCCGCAAACATTGCCGCGAGGGTGTCGCCTATGGAGATCCCCACCCGGGAGGGCGGCGTGGACGGATCTCCGACGACGTAACGCAGGCCTCCCATCGCTTCGCCGATCGCTCCGTACCCGGCACGCTGCGCATACGGGCCGTCCTGGCCAAAGCCCGAAACCCGAACCATCACCAGCCCGGGATTGTCCCGGCGAAGCTCCTCGAATCCCAGGCCCCAGCGTTCCATGGTCCCGGGGCGGAAGTTTTCGATGACGACGTCCGCCTGTGCAATCAGCCGTTTGGCCAGCTCCTGGCCTTCGGGGTCCCGCAGATTCAGGGTCACGGACCGCTTGTTCCGTCCGACCACCGACCACCAGAGGGAGACGCCTTCGGGCAGTTGCCGGCCCCACTGGCGCAGCGGATCCCCGCGTGCCGGGTCTTCGATTTTGACGACGTCGGCGCCCAGGTCTCCGAGGAGTTGTCCGCAGAACGGGCCGGCGAGCAGCTGGCCCATTTCCACCACCCGCACGCCAGCCAGCGGACCCTGTGGTGCAGGTGGCATGGTTGCTCCTTCTGTGGGCCGGGTACGGGCAGCGTGCATACAACCTGACAGCTGGATATGGCGGTGTCAAGGACGCAGCTGGAAGGCGCAGGGAGGGTTGTATGCAATCCCTTGACAGCGCCACACCGCACCCCTAGCCTGATGCCACCAATGTGACGCAGGCAACGGGGCCGGCGGCATGAAGCGGCATAAATGCATTTCCGGCACGGATCCTTCCGCTGCCCTGGCCACGCGTGGACCGGCAGCACCACCCCCCCAAGGAGAACTGATGGCGTTTCGGTTAGGCGTGGATGTCGGAGGCACATTCACGGACATTCTGCTTGTTAACGAGGACACCGGTGAAACGCACCGGTACAAGACCTCCTCCACGCCCGAGGACCAGTCAGTCGGCGTGCTGCACGGCATCAGCCAGGTATGTGCTGCCGCAGGGATTGAGACCTCCGCGGTCAAGGATGTGCTGCACGGCACCACCGTTGCGACCAACGCCATCCTGGAGCAGAAGGGAGCCCGCGTTGGCCTGGTGACCACCCGGGGATTCCGCCAGGTGCTGCAGATTGCGCGCTCCTTCGTTCCCGGAGGGCTCGCCGGCTGGATTATCTGGCCCAAACCGGAGCCGCTCGCGGATCTGGAGGACACCGTCGAAGTAACGGAGCGCGTCTCAACGACCGGCGCTGTGCTGACGCCCCTGGACGAAGATGACGTCCGCCGGCAGCTGGCCAAACTGGGGCGCAACGGCGTCGAGGCGCTGAGCATCTGCCTGATCAACGCGTACGCGAACGGCAGCCACGAGGCACGGATCGCCGAGATCGCCGGCGAAGAACTCCCCGGCATACCGGTGTCCCGCTCCTCAGTGGTGCTTCCTGAGCTGCGTGAGTACGAACGCGCCATCACGACCGTTGCCAATGCGTACGTGCAGGGCCAGGTCTCCGGGTACGTCGGGAACCTTGATGCGCAGCTGGCCAACGCAGGGATGGATACCCAGCTCTCGATCCTGCGCAGTGACGGAGGGCTTGTCTCCGGCGCGGTTGCTGCGGACAACCCCGTCTCGCTCCTGCTTTCGGGCCCGGCCGGCGGCGTGACCGGTGCGGCCTGGGCGGCTGAGCAGGCCGGCTACACCGACTTCCTGACCTTCGACATGGGCGGTACATCAACCGACGTCGCCCTGGTCCAGAACCTGCAGCCGCGCATCGGCCGCGAGACCACGGTGGGGGACCTCACTGTCCGGGCCACCTCGGTGGACGTGCGGACGGTGGGAGCCGGCGGCGGATCGATCGCCCACGTTCCGCCGCTGACCCAGGCGCTGCGCGTCGGTCCGCAGTCCGCAGGAGCGGCTCCGGGACCGGCGTCGTACGGACGCGGCGGAACCGCACCGACTGTCACGGACGCGAACGTTGTGCTTGGCTATCTTCCGGCCGAACTGGCCGGCGGGGAAATCGGCCTCGACGCCGAAGCAGCAGCGGCAGCCGTGAAGACCATTGCCGACGCGACCGGCCTGAACGACGTTGAACGGGCGGCCGAGGGGATCGTCAACATCGTCAACGAGAACATGTTCGGCGCGCTGAAACTGGTGTCCACACAGCAGGGATTCGACCCGCGGGACTTCGCCCTGGTGGCGTTCGGCGGAGCGGGGCCGCTGCATGCCAACGCGCTGGGCAAGCTCACCGGTGCGTGGCCGGTGATCATCCCGCCGTCGCCCGGTGTGCTGTCGGCCTACGGCGATGCCACCACGAGCCTGCGGAACGAAGCAGCCCGGACACTGGTCCGCCCCTTCGGCGATTTCACCGACGCTGAACTGTCCGGCCTGCTGGACGAGCTCAGCGCCACCGCCCGGGAAACCCTGCTGGCTGCGGGACTGGGGGACTCCGACCTCACCGTTAGCTACTCCGCCGACGTCCGCTACCACGGGCAGGGTTTCGAGATCCCGGTTCCGCTGGATTACGCGGCGTTTGCAGCAGGCGACGGCGGCGGGTTTGCGGGGCTGCGGCAGGCCTTCGACAAAGAGCACGAGCGGCTCTTTTCTTTCCTGCTGGACAACGAGCACGAACTCGTGACCGTCCGGTCCACCGTGAACGGTCCGCGCCCGGAGGTTGCCTCCATCACCCTGGACGCCGGCGGAACGGATCCGTCGGCCGCGGAACGGACCTCCACCACGATCTTCGTGGAAGGCAGCACCATCGAGGCCAAGGTGTATGACCGGGACCGCCTGTTGGCGGGAAACGTGGTTTCCGGCCCGGCGGTCATCGCCGAGATGGATTCCACCACCCTGGTCCTCCCCGGACATACCGCTGCAGTGCACCCGCACGGCAGCCTGCTCATCCGCCCCGTCCAAGACCCGAAGGAGTAGGCCCATGGCCCAGTTAGTGGAGACCGCCACCGAGCCGCTGCAGGCCGTGGACGTGGACGTCGTAACCCTTGACCTCATTGAAAACGCGCTCCGCAGCGCGCGGTACGAGATGGACGAAACACTCTTCCGCACCGCCCTCAGCCCCGGTATTCGGGAGCAGCACGACGAGTTTCCCCTCATCGCCGACCCGAGCGGCAAGATGATCGTGGGGCAGTTCGGTCTCTCGATTCCCGACTTCCTGGAGAACTTCCACGGAACCATCGAGGAGGGCGACGTGCTGATGACGTCCGACCCGTATTCCTGCGGGGCTGCGATCAGCCATGCCAATGACTGGCTGGTGGTGATGCCCATCTTCTTCGAGGGACGGATCGTCGGATGGGCGTCGCAGTTCGGGCACATGACCGACGTCGGCGGGAAGACCCCGGCGTCCATGCCCACCGATGCCCGGACCATCTTCGAGGAAGGCGTGGTCATTCCGCCCTTCAAGCTGTACCGGAAGGGCGAGCGCGACGACACGGCACTGGGCATCATCCTGAACCAGGTCCGCAAGCCGGACTGGAACCGGGCGGACCTGAACGGCCTGGTGGCAGCCTGCAGCACCGCGTCCCGGCGGGTGCAGGAGATGTGCGCCCGGTTCGGCGTGGACACCTACACCTCGGCCCTGAACGCTCTGCTGGACCGCAACTACCGGGCCATGAAGACCCTCCTGTCCATGGTGTTCGAGGAAGGCAAGCCGCTCTCCTTCACCGACTACATTGACGACGACGGCCGCGGCTTCGGGCCGTACGAGCTGAAGATGACCATCACTCGCACCGGGGACAAGGTGCTGATTGACCTCACCGGCAGCAGCCCGCAGGCGCAGGGGCCGATCAACTACTACATCAACGAGAACCTGATCCGGATGTTCTTCGGCATCTACATGATCACCGTGGCCGATCCGCAGATCCTGTGGAACGACGGGTTCTATCCGCTGGTGGACGTTGAAATCCCTGACGACACGTTCTGGAAACCGCGCTACCCGGCCGCCCTGAACGGCCGCAACCACGGCATCGGCCGGTTGTTCGACCTCTTCGGCGGGCTGCTCGGCCAGGCCAACCCGGACCTGCTCAACGGTGCCGGTTTCTCATCCTCCCCGCACTTTATGTACTCGGGGAACTACAGCTCCGGGGACCGGCGGGGTGAATGGTTCCAGCTCTATTCCATCGGCTTCGGCGGGATCCCCGGACGGCCGGTGGGCGACGGCCCGGACGGGCACTCGCTCTGGCCGTCCTTCACGAACATTCCGTGTGAGTACCTGGAGTCCTACTACCCGCTGGTCATTGACCGGTGGGAGACCATCGCGGACACCGGAGGTGCCGGCCTGCACCGGGGAGGCAACGGCGTCGACGTCGCGTACCGCTTCCTGGAACCCGGGACCATCGCCATTCACGACGACCGCTGGCTCACCTATCCGTGGGGTGTCCGCGGCGGCGAACCGGGTGCCCGCGGACGGAAATGGATCGAGAAGGCCGACGGCACCACGCTCATCCTTCCGTCCAAGGTCCATGACGTGGAGGTTGCTCCGGGCGACGTCCTGCATTTCGTCACCTGGGGCGGCGGCGGCTGGGGGGATCCGCTGGAGCGCGACCCGGAGCTGGTCTGCAAAGAGGTCCGGCGCGGACTGGTGACGGCGCAGGGTGCGCTCGCCTACGGAGTGGTGTGTTCGGAGGAGGGCACGCTAGGCGCCGAGGCAACGGAGACGCTGCGCGAACGGCTGCGAGGGGACCGGGAGGAGCCCCTGCCCCTCTTCAACCGCGGCGGTGAGATGGCAGACCTGCTGGCCAACAGCCTGGCTGAAACGGGCCTGGCCGCACCGAAACCGCCGGTGGCGCTCGCGTGACCGGTTTCGCCCACGGATTCGACGGTACCTTGGCACCGGGCACAGCGCCTGCCGTCGTGGCCGTAGACCTGATGCGTGCCTACTTCGACCCGCAGAGCCCGCTCTGCCTGCCGGACAAGGAATTCCTCGACAGCGCGGCGCAGGTGCTCGCCGCTGCCCGCGCCAGTGGCGTTCCGGTGCTGCACACACGGGTCAGCTTCGGGCCGGACGGTGCGGACGGCGGAGTGTTTATCCGCAAGGTCCCGGCGCTCCGCCTGCTGATCGGGGAGACGGAGCTGGGCCAGCTCATGCCGGAGGTCGCCCCCGAGGCAGGGGAGACCGTGCTGGTGAAACAGTACGCCAGCGCCTTCTTCGGCACGGACCTGGCCCAGCTCCTCCACACCCGTGAAATCGACACCCTGGTCATCGTGGGCACCAGCACCAGCGGTTGCATCCGCGCAACGGCAGTCGACGCGATGCAGCACGGGTTCGTGCCGATCGTCGTCGGAAACGCTGTCGGGGACCGCGACGCCGCGGTGCACGACGGATCGCTGTACGACCTCCAGGCAAAGTACGCGGAGATCTGGAACAGCTCCGCCGTGGAGGAGTACTTCCGGGAGGGCTAGCTCAGGAACCTATCCCCACCAGGGCTCCTTCGCTGCGTCGTACGTGCCGTCGTTCTCCGCGAGGTTCAGCCACTGGTTGACGTACTCCTGGAACACAGTGTCGCCGAGCGGAAGCAGGTACGCCTTCTGCGAGAAGTTAAACGGGTTGTCCGGGTCCACGGCGCACAGCTCCGGGTACTCGTTGTCGACCCACTTCACCTCAGCGGCGTCGGTGGTCATCACGTCTGCGCGGCCGGCGACGATCTCATCGAAGATCGTGTTGTTGTCCTCGAAGCGGATGATCTCGCCGTTGGGGTAGTTTTCGTCGGCGAAGATTTCATTTGTACCGCCGATCGGGGTGATGGAACGGACGCCGGGTGTGTTGATTTCCTCCACGGTGTCGTAGAGGTCCTCCTCACCGCACCGGGTAATCGGGGTTTTACCGTCGTCCAGGACGGTGCTGCTGTAGAACGCCTGCTCGGCCCGGGCCAGGGAGACCGAGACGCCGCCGGCGCCGATGTCGCAGCCCTCGAGGAAGTCCGGCATCAGGTCCTTCCACGTGGTCTGCACATACTCGATGTCTACGTCCAGGCGTGAGGCAAGGTCCTGGACCATGGCAATGTCGATACCGCTGAATTCACCGGTCTCCGGGTCCTTGTAGGTGAACGGCCGGTAATCCCCGGTGGTGCAGACAATGAGCGACCCGCGGGACTTGATGAGGTCCAGCCGCGACTCGGCCCCAGCGTCCTGGCCCTCGGGCGCGGTGGAGGCCCCGGGTTCGGCGGCGCCCGGGGTGGTGCACCCGGCAACAAGCAGGGCTGAGAGCGCAAGAACGGGCAGCAGACGGAAGGACGGCACTGGTACTCCTTGGGGTTGGGGGAAGCGGAAGGTTCTCCGTTCTTTCAAGACCTAGCAGGGAGCCGCAGCGGGTGTCTGCCCACGTCACAGCCAGAATCAGCGCCTATGCGGAAACGTTATCCGGTGCTGTGGGGCCGCTCCGCGGCTTCAAGTTCCGGCAGGATCCTGCCGAAGTGGGCAGCCAGGGCGAGCGCCATGCACAGTCCGGATCCCGCCATGATCCACCGGTCCGCCGCCGAGGAGCCGGCCCGCCGAAGCAGGAACACGCCTCCGGCGGCATTGGCCGCACTCCACACGATGTTGGCGGAAGGCGCGGACAGGGCGCGCCCGGGCGGACTGGAAAACGGTGAGGGAAAACGGCGGCCCTGGAGTCCGCTGACGCCGTGGGGAACAGCGTTGACCAGCAGGACGGCGGCTGCGGCACCGGCCAGGAAACGAGCTGCCGGCATGGTTCCGCCTTTCATTCGGTGACCTGTCCCGGTCCGGGCACCGGCGGTGTGCCGTGGGTGTGGAAAGTGGAGATCGTCTTCATGCCCCAGGCCTGGCCCTTGGCCCGCTCGGCCTCGGTCCATTCGACGGTTTTCCAGTCCGGCGCGAGGATCAGGCGTGCCCCGGCGTTGCAGAACTCGATCCGGTTTCCGCCGGGTTCGTACACGTAGAGGAAGAAGGTCTGCTGGATCGCGTGCTTGTGCGGTCCGGTTTCAATGTGGATGCCGTTCTCCAGGAAGATATCTGCTGCCTTGAGGATGTCTTCCCGGGTGTCGGTGGCAAAGGCCAAGTGGTGCAGGCGCCCGCTGCTGCCGGTCCAGTCCCCGCTGTAGACCAGGTCATAGGACTTGTTGGAGAACGTAAACCACTGTGCGGACAGGGATCCATTGTCCAGCCGGATCTGCTCGGTCGGCTTGCCGCCCAGGACGTCCTCAACGAACCGCCCGTTGGCTTCGACGTCGGCGCCCAGGAAGTTGACGTGGTCCAGCCGGCGGGCGTTGACTCCGCGGCCGGGGAAACGGTCGGCCTGGTTCTTGAGTGCCGGCCGGGACTCTTCCGTGGGAACATGCCAGGAACTCTCGTAATAGAGGTCCATGGGGTGGCCGTCAGGGTCCGTGAAGGCGTAGGTCTTTCCCATGCCGGGTCCGCCGTCGTGCCAGCCCGTGCCGCGGCCGGCAGCCTCGATCGCCGCGACCCTCCGCTCCAGCGCCTCCTGGCTGGAGGCGCGGAGGCCCAGCCGGCCGACGCCGGAGGTGGCGTGCCGGGTCAGCTTGATGGTGTGGTGTTCGTAGTCGTCCCAGGCGTGCAGGTAGGCGGAATCGCCCTCGCGTGCGACCTCCCGCATGGCAAGCAGCTCCGTGAAGAACCAGAGGCTCCCCTCAAAGTCGGGGGTATAGAGCTCCACAAAACCGACGTGGGCAATGTCCCGGAATCCAGGCGCCATGGGATTTTCCTTCCGCATTCTCATGCTCACTCGCAGGCCAACGCACGGAGTCCATCACTCGTCCCGACAATTGTCAACAATATTGACGGCAAAGTGGGTGGCGGGTACGTTGCTCACTAGCGTCCTACGGAAGGGGAGCATGGAACAGGTCCAGGGGGCAGCTGGGCCGGCACCGGGGCAGCCGGCCGGCAGCCAGGTCGGCATTCCCTGCATGTTCATGCGCGGGGGCACATCGCGCGGTCCGTTTTTCGCAGCCGGCGACCTCCCAGAGGACACCGCCCGGCGAGACGCCGTCCTCCGTGCCGTGATGGGATCGCCGCACCCGCTGCAGATAGACGGACTGGGCGGAGGGAATCCGCTGACCAGCAAAGCCGGCATCGTCTCCGTCAGCCGGCGCCCGGGCATTGACCTTGAGTTCCTGTTCGCGCAGCTGCGCCCTGACGCCGAAACCGTGGACACCACCCCCAACTGCGGAAACATGCTGGCAGCCGTGCTGCCGTTCGCCGTGGAACGCGGTCTCCTGGAACCGCACTCCGACACGACGACCGCGGCAGTGCTCACGCTGAATACCGGAATGGTGGCGGAGATCAGCATCCGCACTCCGCTGGGGGACGGGGCCAGGTATGTGGATTACGACGGCGATACCCGGATCGACGGGGTCCCGGGAACATCGTCTCCGGTCACCATCAATTTCCTCGACACAGCCGGTTCGGTCTGCGACCAGCTCCTGCCCACCGGACGAGTGAGTGACACCGTGCACCTGGACGGAGCGGGCGAAGTAGCGGTCACGTGCATCGACAACGGACAGCCCCTGGTCATCGTGGAGGCCGCCGCCCTGGGGTGTTCGGGCTACGAAGATCCGGCCGCGCTCAACGCCGAGGGCGATCTCAAGGGGCGGCTCGAGCAGCTGCGCCTCGCCTGCGGGCACCTGATGGGCCTGGGGGACGTGAGCGCCAAGAACTACCCCAAGATGACCCTGGTCTCTGCGCCGCGCAGCGGCGGGACCATCAATACCCGCAGCTTCATCCCACACGTGTGCCACGAGTCCATTGGGGTGCTGGCGGCGGTCACCGCAGCGACCGCCTGCGTGATTGAGGGAACGGTTGCCCAGGCCGTTGCCGGCGGGGCGCCGCCGCCCGGGCAGCCGGTTTCCGTGGAGCACCCGGCAGGAGAGTTCACCGTGGAACTCGGACTCGACCCGCAGGATCCGCAGCGGGTGACCCGCTCTGCCCTGCTGCGCACGGCCCGGCTCATCATGGCAGGCACCGCCTATGTCCCGCGCGCGGTTTGGCAGGGACCCTCCGGAGAGGAACACCGATGATCATCGATATCCACGGCCACTACACCACGGCGCCGCCGGCCCTGGCCGCATGGCGCCAGGAGCAGACGGCGTCGCTGGAGGACCCCTCCGTGCCGGCGCCGCACCCAGCCGCCCTGCGCATCAGCGACGATGACCTGCGTGAGAGCATCACGGCTAACCAGCTGCGTCAGATGGACGAGCGTGGCATCGACCTCACTGTCTTCTCGCCCCGGGCCTCTTTCATGGCCCACCACATTGGCAGCTTTGAGACCTCCGCCCAGTGGGCCGCCATCTGTAACGAGCTCTGCTACCGGGTCAGCACCCTGTTCCCGGACCGGTTCGCCACAGCCGCAATGCTCCCGCAGTCCCCGGGTACTGATCCGGCGACCAGCGTTCCGGAGCTGGTGCGCTGCGTGGAGGAATACGGTGCCGTGGCGGTCAACCTGAATCCGGATCCTTCCGGCGGTCTCTGGAACGCCCCGCCCCTGACGGACCGGTCCTGGTACCCCATCTATGAAAAGCTCACCGAGTATGACGTTCCGGCCATGATCCATGTGAGCACCAGCGTGAATCCGGCCTTCCACACCACCGGTTCGCATTACCTGAATGCAGACACCACGGCGGTGATGCAGCTGATCCAGGGCGACCTGTTCGCGGACTTCCCGACCCTGCGCTTTGTCATTCCGCACGGCGGGGGAGCTGCTCCCTACCATTGGGGCCGCCTCCGCGGGCTGGCCATGGCAATGGGCAAGCCTCCGCTGGAGGAGCACCTGCTCGGCAACGTCTTCTTCGACACGTGCGTCTACCACCAGCCAGGCATTGACCTGCTGCTGGAGGTGATGCCGACGAAGAACATCCTGTTTGCCTCCGAAATGATCGGCGCGGTCCGGGACATTGACCCGTGCACGGGTTTCCACTTTGACGACACGCTGCGCTACCTCGCAGCCGCGGGCCTGACCATCGAAGAACTCAACGACATCCAAGAACACAACGCCCGGGCCGTGTATCCCCGGCTGGATGCCCGCCTGGGCAGCCGCGGCGGGAAACGGAGCAGTACCCATGCATGAACTCGGGATAGTCCACCGCAGCATTACCCGGCCGGCGGCTTCCGACGCTGCGGCGCTGCAGCCGTTCGGGACAAGCACAGTGCACGAAGCGATGGGCAGGCTCGGGCTGATGCGGCCCTATATCCGGCCCGTTTACCCCGGGGCGAAACTCTGCGGTCCCGCCGTGACGGTGCTGCTGCAGCCGGGGGACAACTGGATGCTCCACGTCGCCGTCGAACAGCTGCAGCCGGGGGACGTGCTCGTGGCGGCCTGCACCACGGAGTGCGAGGACGGGTTTTTTGGTGAACTGCTGGCGACATCGGTCCGTGCCCGCGGAGGGGTTGGCCTGGTGATCGACGGAGGCTGCCGTGACGCTGCTGCGCTGGAAGAGATGGACTTTCCCGTCTTCAGCCGCGCGGTCCATGCCAAGGGAACGGTGAAGGCGACGCTGGGATCGGTCAACGTGCCCGTGGTCTGCGCCAACGCGCTGGTCCATCCGGGGGACATGGTGGTCGCGGACTCCGACGGCGTCGTGGTCGTCCCGGCGGCCCGCACCCGCGAGGTGGCGGAGGCATCCCGTGAGCGCGAAGAGAACGAAGCGGCCAAACGCAAACGCCTGGCCGCAGGGGAACTGGGCCTGGACATGTACCAGATGCGCGGAAAGCTTGAAGCGGCCGGCCTGCGTTACCTCGACTGAAGTTCCGGTACGGCGCATGGCAAGCTGGAGGGGTGCAACCGAGTGATACTGTCCAGCCGATCCTGCTCCGAGTAGACAAGGAAGAACCGGCAGCGCACCGCGATGCTGTCGCTGCTGCCGCCGTTGCCGGGGTTCTCGCCTACGCTGCCCGGACCGGTGATGATGCCTGGGAGGACTGGGTCTCGGGACGCTTCACCAAGACCGTGCGGCGTGCCGGACCAAAAGCGTTCGCGAAACTCTGTGCCGAGGCACCGTCGGGGGTTGTCCGGATAGGCGAAGCCGAGGCAGCCGCTTTCGAGCCCCAGCGTTACGAGGACATGCCGCGGGCGGTACGTTCCCTCCAGGTCTCCGGCACGCAGCTTCCCGACGACCAGCCGGCGCCCGGTGCCGGTGACGTTCCCGTGATCCTCCTGAACCGGGACCTGGGAATGTCCACCGGGAAGGCAGCCGCCCAGGCTGCCCATGCGCTGCTTGCCTGGTACCTGGAACTGGATACCGCGCATCAGCAAGCGTGGGCAGCGCGGCCGGGAGCAGCAGTCGTCGAAGTCCCGGAGGGGAGGTTCGGACACGCCTTGTCCCGCCCGGGTGCCGGGCCGTTGATTGTTGACGCCGGTCTGACGGAAATCGACCCGGGAACCCCGACAGCCTTTGTCGCGGCGCCGGAAGCCTAGCCCGCCGCCGAGGATGCGGACTGGAGATCGCCGGCTGCGGCGGTCAAGATCCGTTCCTCGTCCCCCAGGACGTCAACGGGACGTTTGCCCCCGAGTTGCTTGTTTGCGCGGCAGAACCACAGGACCAGCTCCTCATCGCTCCAGCCCGCGGCCCGGCCCTGCCGGATGATGTCCTTCACCACAGGCACCATGCGTGCATCTGCCTCATCGAACTGGAAACCGGGGTAGAGGACAGTGCCATTGTCTGCGATCGCCAGCACCCGTGCCTTGCCCGTTAGTTGCCGTGCCCGCAGGTTCTCAGAAGAACCGAAGCGCAGCCGTTCGGCCAGCTCCCCAATCGGGTAGAGGCCGAACTCGCCGCCGATCGATGCCCAGCGGTCCGGGCGGTCCTGCCCTCCTGCGCTGGAGTGCAGCTGCGCCTGGCCCCGGTCCTTGTCATGTGTCATGGGGGGAACCGTACAGTCTGTGCAACCGATCCGGCAGGGGATGCGCTCCAGCCGCGCCGCCGGACCGGAATTCAGGAGGCTTGAGGGAAGCGGACCCTAGGAGCTCACCGAAGCTGACCCTAGGAGCCGGGCCTCGCGTGCGCGGGATTCCAAGTCGGCAGCAGCTGGTGCGGGCAGGTCGATAATGCCCCGCAGGGAACCGCGCAGCGTGCGGTAGGCGCCGTCGACTTCGGACGGGGCAGCCGCGCCGTCGAGGATCAGGTTCAGCGCCGCGCGGGCTGTGGCCAACTTGCTGCGCTCCTGCTCCGTCAGCCGTGACTGTCCGCAGCGGCGTGCATAATTCTCTGCGGTCCGCAGAGCTACGTCGAAGCGGTCGACTGCGAGATGCAGCCGGTCCGGATCCGTTCCGCGCTCCGCTTCCCGGATGCCCTGCATGGCCACGATGACTTCGCGGATCACCGGATCGGAGTAGTCGGTCATGACCGGGTACTCGATCAGCAGCGATACGTCAGTTTCATAGCGGGACCAGCTCACAAGCGAGGCGTCCCGGCGCTGGCACGCTGCTTCCCAGGAGGCGCTGCGGGCCTGCGACTGCACTCGGAGCCCGCGGCGGGCCTGGAGCCCCTTAGAGGTCCTCCGCACCGTGAAGACCAGCCCTGTCAGGGCGGCGATGGCCAACGGCGGGACAGCGAACGCGAGCACGAACGTGTAGGCAGGCGGAACCGCGCCCCAGACGGCCCAGGCCGCGAAGCTGATCAGCGCGTAGACCCCCAGGACAACCATCCCGGAGGCGAAGGCAAACAGGGCCAGTGCCGCTGCGGCAATTTTGCGGGCGACTCGTTTCAGCATGCCGACAGGATAGTCCTCCAAGCTGGAGTCCGGCAGGGAATACAGCCGGGGATTCGGCAACGGAGCCACCCAATAACGGAACTTTCCCTAGGGCCGGCCGGATCCGGCGCCTACGGTGTGCCCATCACTGATCTCGATGAGGAGACACCCTTATGCACACCCGGAAGCTACCTTTGGTGTTCGCTTTGACGGCAGCGCTCGCGGCCGGCGGAACTGCCGCGCCCGCCGCAGCCCACCCCCGGCACGACCCGAAACCGGATCTGGGCAGCCTGCAGTCGCTGCGCGGTCCCGTCACGGACGAGAACTTCTACTTCGTTATGGCCGACAGGTTCGCCAACGGCAGCACGGACAACGACGACGGCGGCCTGGGGCCGGACCCGATGGTCTCCGGCTTCGATCCCACCTCCAAAGGCTTCTACAACGGGGGAGACCTGCAGGGACTGATTGGCCGGCTGGACTACATCCAGGGGCTGGGAACAACCTCGATCTGGCTCACGCCCAGTTTCAAGAACAAGGCAGTCCAGCCGGAAGACAACTCGGCCGGGTACCACGGCTACTGGATCACCGACTTCACGCAGATCGACCCGCACCTGGGCAGCAACGAGGACCTGCGGACACTGATCGACCTGGCCCATGGGCGGGGAATGAAGGTCTACTTCGACATCATCACCAACCACACAGCGGACGTCATCGGCTATGAGGAGGGCAACCGCACCCCCTATGTCTCGAAGGACCAGGTGCCCTACCGCGACGCCGCGGGGCAGGTTTTCGACGATAGGGACTTCGCAGGCACCGGGGCCTTCCCCGAACTGGACCCGGCGTCGTCGTTTCCCTATCTGCCCGTCCTGGAAGCCGGCGAAGAAGACCTCAAGGTACCCGCCTGGCTCAACGACGTAACGCTCTACCACAACCGCGGTGACACCACCTTCACCGGCGAGGATTCCCTGTATGGGGACTTCTTTGGCCTCGACGACCTTTTCACCGAGGATCCGCGGGTCGTGGACGGGATGAAGGAAATCTACAAGGCGTGGATCGCGGACTTCGGAGTCGACGGTTTCCGGATCGACACCATGCGCCACGTCAACGATGAGTTCTGGCAGGAATTCGGCCCTGAAGTGCTGGAGTTCGCGCGTGCCCGGGGCAAGGACGAATTCCTCATGTTCGGCGAAGTCTTCGACACCTCCAGGGCCCGGACCTCCCACTTCACCACCGGCGCCCGGATGCAGTCGGTCCTGGACTTCCCGTTCCAGGACGCCGCCCGGAACTTCGCCTCCAGGTCCACCCCGGCGGCGGACCTGGAGGCCTTCTTCGCCGCTGATGACTGGTACACAGATGCGGACTCGAATGTCTACCAGCTTCCGACCTTCCTGGGGAACCACGACATGGGCCGGATCGGCAGCTTCGTTGCCGCAGATAATCCCGGCGCCGCTGGGGATGAGTTGCTGGCCAGGGACCGGCTGGCACATGAACTGATGTATTTCTCCCGCGGAAATCCGGTGATCTACTACGGTGACGAACAGGGCTTCACCGGACCGGGCGGTGACCAGGACGCGCGGCAGAGCATGTTTGCCTCCCAGGTGGAGGAGTACCTTGATGACGATCTCCTGGGAACGGACGCCACGCATGCGCAGGACAATTTCGACACAGGGCATCCCCTGTACGCGAAGATCGCGGAACTGGCCCGGCTCACCGCCAAGCACCCTGCCCTGCGCGACGGGGCGCACCAAAACCGGTACGCCAGTGACGGCCCCGGAATCTACGCCTATTCCCGGATCGACGCCGGGGAACAGCGCGAGTACGTGGTAGCCGTGAACAACAGCACCGAAGCCCAGTCCGCCCGGATTCCCACCGCCTCCCCCAGGCAGAAGTTCACTGCCCTGTACGGGAGCTCCACCCGCGGGATGCGCAGTGACCGGAGCGGAAACCTGGCGCTGGAAGTGCCGCCGCTGTCCGCCGTCGTACTGAAAGCCACCGCAAAAATCCCGGGCTCCCGAAATGCTCCAGCCATCCGCCTGCAGCAGCCGGCCGTCAGTGCCGAAGATGCGGGGAGGATTGAAGTATCGGCGCAGGTACGCGGAGATTCCTTCTATCAGGTGACGTTCCAGGCGCGGACTGCCGGGGGCCGCTGGCAGCCCATCGGCACCGATGACACGGCACCGTACCGGGTCTTCGACGACGTGAGTGACCTGGATGCCGGAACCCGGCTGGAATACCGCGCGGTGGTCATGGATAACCGGCGGCACACGGCTTTCTCGCGTACTGTCGCCGCCGTCGTACCTGCCGCCGGTTTGAGTATCATTTCACCTGCGGAAGGAGCACTGGTCAGCGGTGACGTGACGGTCACAGCGCAGGCAGTTCCGGAGAAGCCGTCGCACGTGGTGGGCATGGAACGGCGGATCGGGGACGGTCCCTGGGAGCAGCTGGCGGCGGATGATTCCTCTCCTGCCTACACCGTGGTTGATGACCTGGGTCAGCTCGGCCTGGCTGAAGGCGCCCGGATACAGTACCGGGCGGTGCTGCTGAGCGGGGAGCTGCGGTCTGTCAGTGAGGTACGCACGGTCGTCTATGGCACCCCCGAGGTGGTCCAGCCGGCGGCCGTTGCCGTTGCGGGCAGCCTCAACAGCGAACTGGGCTGCCCGGGCGATTGGGAACCGGCCTGCCCGCAGGCCCAGATGGTGTTCGACGGCGCCACGGGACTGTGGACACTGAGGGTCACCGGCCTTCCTGCCGGACGTTATGAATTCAAGGCAGCATTGAATGGCAGCTGGGAGGAAAACTACGGAGCCGGCGGCGTCCGCAACGGCACCAACGTGGTGCTGGAGCATCCAGGCGGGGGTGTGGAATGGACGTACGACCACGCCACCCGCATCATCTCGGCCTCGTGAGGCGGGGATGGTCCGGCGGGCCCGGAATACTACGGGGCAGACGGTGCACTAAGCGGGTAAACACGCCCAATCTTGAGCGAATATTGCGTCTTTCTATGGCGAACCCATGGGAAGAGGTTCCTAATGTCGGGGTATGGGGACTTATAACGCAGTTTCAAGGAAGAGCTCCGCTATCGATTTCTTTTCCCCGCCCGCCGGGGTGGTCCTGTCCGGGAACCGCTGGCTGCACGCCAGCCGGGTGCAGACGGCGCAGGCACTGCCGGTGCTCAGTCCGGGCGAGGTCTACGTCACGCGCCGGGGGACGGCGTACCACACCGGGTGGTGCCAGGTGGTGCAGCGGACCTGGGAGTTCAACCGGCCCGCGCTGATGGTCAGCGGTGAGAAGGGCAAGCGGCGCCTTTGCCGGTCCTGTGCTGAAGACTCCCGGGGGATGTGACCTGCCGGGCGGGAGCGGCCCGGCAGTGCCTTAGGCATCCCCGGGCCGGCTCGCCTCCCTTCCGGAACAGGCGATGCGACAGAGGCTAGCGTTCGCCCCGAAGCCGTTCCATCTCCCGGCGGTCTTTCTTGGTGGGTCGGCCGGTTCCGCGGTCGCGCTGCGGAATGCCCAGGGCCGGTGCGGGCGGACGTTCGGGGGTGTGGTCCGTGAAGAAGTGCGAGGCAGCTTCCGCGCCGACGCGCTTGCTGATCAGGCCGCGGACTTCCAGGATCCGTTCAAAACCCGGCTGCCGGACCCGGATTGTGTCTCCGGGCTGGACGGGCTGCGCGGCCTTCGCAGCGTTGCCGTTGAGTTTCACGTGCCCGGCACGGCAAGCGGCAGTGGCGGCGGACCGGGTCTTGTAGGCGCGGATCGCCCACAGCCACGCGTCAATGCGCACGGTCTTTGGGCTGCTGGTGGGGATGCTCATGGTTTTTCAGAGTCTAGTCGGCGCCGGGCTTCCGGTTGCCCAGCAGCTGCTCGGCATCTGCCTGTGCCTGCAGTTCATCCGGGGTTAACGGCGTTCCAGCCAGGACCTGGTGGACCGGCAGAACGGCCCGGACCGCCAGCAGCCGGCGAAGCTCGGCCGGGGTGTAAGGATCGGGGGTACCGGTGTGGGCCATGGCATGGCAGTTGGGGCAGAGAGGAACAAGATCGGTGACCGGATCCAGCTCGTAGCCGTCCTGCACCAGGCGCGGGGGCACGATGTGGTGGACCTGCATCATGCCCGAGCCGTCCTCACCGAAGGCAGCCCTGAATTCGAAGCCGCAGGCTGAACACGCCGTGCCATGGTGGACCAGGCAGATCCGGATGGCATCGGGGTCGTTTTCGTAACGGCTGGCCAAGGACCACCGCAGTGCCTCCTGCGGCAAGGTCCCCGGGACGACAGCCGTCGCGGGGCTGGGAAGTGCGGCCAGCTGGAGCGCCCAGGCCGCCCGCAGGTCATCTTCCTCCTCGCGGTCCAGCAGCAGGATTCCACTCTCAGGAAGGGAGCAGGACGGCAGCAGGCCGCTGAGCGGAATCTGGTCTCCCAGCGGCAGGAGAAGGTCGATGTCCACGTCCACCACGGTGACTGCGCCGTCTGGATCCGCCTCTGCGCCCGAAATCGCGTAAGGATAGGAGACGACGACGCCGTGTCCGGCTACGCCTGCCTGCGCACCGGGGAGGACAAACCAGGTGTCTGATCCGGGCTCAAGGCCGCGGACTCCCGTGATGTCCCAGACAGCCCGGAACATTCCGGCGTCGGCCGCACCTGCTGCGGCCGAGGCATAGTCAGGCTGCCAGGCTTCCGGCCACACGGGGTCCCAGCCGAGAAGGACAGCGCTCACCTGTGGTTCCTCCCGGGACTGCTCAACGCGGCTGGTACGTCAGGCAATCGGCGAGTTCCGCCCCGGGACCAACCCGCACGTCGCGGGCGTCGCACATCAAATGGTCATTAAAGCGGCATTCTTCGCGCTGGCATGCGCCAACGGTGGCCAGGACCTTCGGCAGCCCGCCGGTGGAGGAGGTGTCTATGAAAGTAGCGCAGCTGGCGTGGTCGGGAGCGCCGCCAACCGTGATGGCGTAGGCGGTGCAGCCATCGTGGTTGAAATCGCAGTTGTGGACCGAACAGTCGGAAACGGGTGCTACGTGGTCAGTCATTGGTTCCTCCCGTGCAGGTTGCCGGAGTTACTTGCCCGAAACCCGAACGTACCACCCTTGAACGCGAATAATTAGCACGAATTTTTAGGCGCTAATTGGTGCCGGTGCGCCGGAACGGGTGCCTACAACCTCAGGATTGCCACCGCGGTCAGCACCGCCGTCACAGTGAGCGCCAGCCGGAGAAGGAATGACGCTTCCGGGTAGGAGCGGCGGAGGGCCTTCGGGAGCCCGTGCCGTGCCGGCCAGGACCGGGCATCACACCGGATGACCATCGCGGTGTAGACGATCGCCCCGCCGAGCCCGCAGACAGTGGTCAGCACGCCAACAATCGGGTTCTCCGTCATCATGCCGCCGGAGAGCAGCACGCCGAGGGCCAGGCCAAACGCGCTGCCCCGCCCCACGAAATCGAGGTACTTCGCCATCGCCGGAAGGAACACTGCCGCAAAACGGCGTGCGGCACTGGCGCGAAGCAACGCTCCGGCCGCCTGTGAAAAGGTCCGTCGGGTGGCTGCGAGTTCTGCCAGGCTTCCCGCTGACCTGACCGCCGATTCCACGGGAGCGAAGGCCTCAGTGACGAGTTCTTCCTGCTCACGGAGGAGCCCGGGGCGCTTCAGCAGCCGCGCCAGGGACCGCGCCGCGAGGAGCCGCTGGCTGCTGTCGGGCCGGGAACGCCGCTGCCGTTCCATCCTTGTGAGCCATCCGGTTTCGGAAGAACCCAATCCGGGAAACGGGTCCGCCGTGGCCAGGCCAAGGCGCCGCGCATACACGATGGTTCTGTTCCGGCCTGTTGGTGCCGGGGACCGGTCCCGGAGGGCGTCCGCCCGCGCGGCAACCAGTTCGGTGTACCGGTCCTGCAAGGCCGGAAGCCCGGTGTTGTCCCAGCATGCCCGAGCCGCGATCACCACACCGAACACTGCCGAAACAAGTGCCGTGGCCTGTATGACCGTCCAGGTATCCAGGACCAGCATTAGTTCGCGCACAGTTCCCCCACATCGTTCTGCCTGACGGAAACAGCATTTCACGTTCCGTTTGCGGTGCTGGAGTACAGCGTCCGGGACGCGTAACAGTGGGGTCGGCCGGTAGGTGATCCTCTGGGGAAGCCCCTTTTTTGGCGCCCGGGTGCGGGGCTGGGTATAACCGGGTTATGACCTCCGTGCAGCTGCCCGGCCTTGCCGGCCCCCTGGCCCGCAAAGCAGAAGCAGAGGGGTGGGAACTCGACGCCGCCCAGGCAGCTGTTCTTCCGCTCCTGGCGGCGGCGGAAGAATCGGTGCGCCGAGGAGTTTCCGACGGCTCGGTCTATCTGTGGGGCCCGCCGGGCGGGGGGAAGACCTGGCTGCTCGACGCGTTCTTCGATGCAGTTTCGGTGGAGCAGAAACGCCGCCTGCACTTTCACGATTTCTTCCGCGAACTCCATGCCCGCACTTTTGAGGGCTACGGAAGGAAGGGATTCCGGGAACAATCCGCCTTCGCTGAGGGGCTCGATGCGCTTCTGGGCGACGCCCGCCTGCTGTGCTTCGATGAATTCCACGTCAGCGGGCCGGCCGACGCAGCGTTTGTCACCCGCCTGCTGCGGCAGGTGCTCGAGCGCGGCATTGTCCTTGTCGCAACGTCCAACTATGCCCCGGACGACTTGCTCCCGGACCCCATGTTCCACCACCTGTTTGAGCCGGGCATCGAATTGATCCACCGGCACCTCGCCGTCGCATGCCTCGACGCCGGCGTCGACTACCGCAGTATCCATGCAGGCACGCGCCCCAGCACCGGATTTGCGTCCGGGCACCACCTCCGCCATCCCCATCCATCGCTGCTGCGGGAGGCTGGGCTGAGCGAACCGGAACCGGAAGAGACCCGGCCAGTCCAGCCCGGACCGGTTCCGCTGAACGCAGCACGAGCGGCGGGAGACCAGATCTGGTTCCACTTCGCGGAACTCTGCGAGGCGCGCTCCGCTGCCTCCGACTACCTTGCGCTCGCGGGGCAGTTCAGCCACTGGGTAGTCTCCGGAGTTCCGTCCCTCACCGAAGCGGATCCGTATGCCTGGCAGCGCTTCGGGAACGTGGTAGATGTACTGTACGACGCCGGATGCAGGCTGGACGTGATCGGCTTCGCTGATTACGAAGGACGCTTTCCGGGAACCGGCAACGCCGTGGACCTGGGCCGGATCAGCAGCCGATTCGGCATGCTGCGTGAACTCTCCTGACCACCGGTTGCCGGCTTAGCGCAATGACTTGAGCTTGGCCTCGGCTTTGTCCAGCGCCCGGCGCGCCGCCCTTGCCTCACGGCGGGCAGTATCGCGGGAGCGCTCCAGCGTTCCGCGGTGCCGGTCCACAGCGCTGACGTCGCGTTCGAGTTCGCGGATCCGTTCCCGAAGGTCATCGATCTCGTCCGTCAACGCGTCCCGGGCAGCCGTTTTGCCGTCCAGTTCGGCTTGGACAGCGGCAAGCCGCTCCTCAGCTTCACCTGCAGTTTCCTTCGCGGATGCCAGTGCCTCTTCTGCGCTGCGGAGCGCCTTCGCCTGCGCTGCCCGCTGTTGCCGGGAGGACGTGCCTTCACCATCGCCCCGGGCGGGAGCCGGCCGGGACGGCCGCGCTGTGCCGTCGTTCCCGGCGCCGGCCGACACCAGCGGCTGGGCGCTCCCCGGGTCAGCCACGGCGCCGTCCAGGTCCACGGGCTCCCAGCCGTTGGCCTCCAGTCCACGGACCAGGCGTCCGGTAGCGAGGGCAGCCGCGGCGTCCGCATCTGTCATGGCAGCCCACAGCGTCTGTTCCACTTCCGCGGCTACCGCAGCACTGACGGGATGACCCGCTTCCCCGGCCAGTTCACGGGCCTGACGGGCCAGGGCACGCAGCATGCGGTGGCGTTCGGAGTTCAGCCGGCGCAGTTCGTCGCGGTCCAGGTCCGCCTGGGCCTCCCGCAGTGAGGCCCCGAGTGAGAGGACATCGGCGATCGCCGGTCCTTCCTTCCGCACCAGGGTATTGGCCAGCCAGGCGGCGGCAGAGGGCTTTGGCAAGGCCTTGAGCCGCTTGCCGAGTTCCTTGTCGCCGGTCCGGGAAGCCTCAGCAGCCTGCTGGTTGCGGGCGGCAGTGAAGTCGGCAGGGAGCAGCCCGTAGAGTTCCGTGACGACCTCGCCCGGCTCCCCTCCGTTGCCCTGCCTGGCAGCCGTCATCCCGGGTACGGTCCGAACCGGCCGATGGCGATGAAAACGTTCACCGCCAGGAGGATGCAGGGGAGCGCCACCCGCTGCCTTTCACGGCGGCGGAGATGGACGACGACGGCGCCGGCCATCATCACGGCGAGGGCGCAGGCGGCGACGGGGGTAAGGACGGGCGCAACATCAGCCGCGGCGGGAATGATCAGCCCAAGAGCGCCGAGGATCTCCGCGAGGCCAATCAGTTTGACGGCCCACGCCGGATAATCGGCAGGCCAGCGCAGCACCCGGACCAGCTTGTCGTACGGCTGGACCAGCCGCATGACACCGAGCCCGAGGTACAGCAGGGCCAAGACGATTTCAGCCACCCATAGAAACACCAGCATTGCTGATCCTTTGTCCCCCTCCAGTGCCGGAGCGCTCCGGTCACAATATCCTAGCCAGCTGCCCCCGTCCCGGGGTACCGCTGAGAGTCCTCATGGTCAGGTCCGCAGCGTGCCGGGCACGGCCGTGCTGGAACGCACCACGAATTCCGTGGGGTGGAATCCGTGCAGCAGCTCCTCGCTGACAGGGCGGTCCTGGAGGAGGTCGAGGACCGCGCCGACCGCTGATGCTCCCTGTCCCGCCGGGTCCTGGCTGATCGTGGTGAGCCCAAAGACCTCCGCCAGCTCGTGTCCGTCAATCCCGATCACTGAAAGGTCTTCCGGGACCCGCAGGCCCATTTCGCGCGCGGCGAGCATCGTGCCAACGGCGATCTCGTCGGCGGCGCAGAAGATGCCCGTCACCTGCGCGGCAGGGTCCGCCAGGAGCCGTTTCGCCGCGGCGAATCCGCCGGCGACGCTGAATTCCGCATTGCTGAGCCACTGGGGGGCGACGCTGAGGCCGGCGTCGGCCATGGCTTGGAAGTAGCCGTCCTGCCTGGTGCTGCCCATGCGGAAGTCACGCTCCAGTTCCTCCCCGCCGCCGATGTGGGCAATCCGGGTGTGGCCCAGGGCAATCAAGTGCCGGGTGGCGAGGGAAGAGATGCTGAACTCGTCCACCCGGACGGTTGGGGTGTCGGGCAGCGGACCGCCGATTGCCACGATGGGCTTGCCGACTTCCCTGAGATGGCCCAGCTCTTCATCGGTGAGCCGCAGCGCCACCGTGATGACGGCGTCGAGCCGCTTGCGCTGCAGCATCTCCTTCAGCACGCTCTCTCGGTGCCCGGGACCGTCGCTGGTGTTGTACAGCGTGAGGTCATAGCCCGCCTCGATCAGCGCGGACGCCGCTCCCTCCAGGACCTGCGAAAAGTACCAGCGTCCCACTGTTGGCAGGACAATCCCGATATTCCTGCTGCGCCCGGACGCCAGGGAAGACGCGTTATAGGAAATGACGAACCCGAGTTCGTCCGCAGCTTCCTGGACCTTGCGGCGGGTCGTCTCGGAGACCCGTCCGTTGCCGCTCAGCGCCCGCGAGACCGTCGCCGCCGAGACCCCTGCCCGGGCAGCGACTTCCTTGATCCCGGCCCCGCGGGCACCATGCTCCATTTGCGCTACGCCAGCCGGAGCCAGACGGCGGTATCCGGAGCCAGGAAGCCGTCCTGGCCGGCTTCCGGCACGCTCTGCGCAAGCAGTTCGCCGTCGGGCAGCTGCACGGTATTGCTGCCCATGTTCATCACGGCCAGCACATTGCCGTTGACCAGCGCGACGACGCCGTCGTTTTCGAACTCCGGCCACCAGGCGAGGGACCCGTGTCCCAGGGAGAGTTCGCGCCGCAGCTTCAGGGCGGTGCGGTAGAGGCCCAGGGTGGATGCCGAGTCGGCCCCCTGCAGGTCCCGGGACAGCTCGCGCCATTCCTCCGGCTGGGGCAGCCACGCGGTTCCGGCGCTGCTGAAACCGTAGGACGGCTCGTCGGCACGCCAGGGCAGGGGGACCCGGCAGCCGTCGCGGCCGAGCCGTTCTCCGCCGGTCCGGTGGAAGGTGGGGTCCTGCCGGTGCCCATGCTCGAGCATGGTGTGGTCCGGCATCCCGAGCTCTTCGCCCTGGTAGAGGTAGACGCCGCCGGGCAGGGCGAGCATCAGCAGCGTGGCCGCACGGGCGCGCCGCAGCCCGAGGTCGTGGTCGGGCTGGAGATCCTCCGGTCCCAGGCCGTCTCCCGGCCGGTTGTGCCCTGCGGTGAGGCCGAAGCGGGAGACGTGGCGGACGACGTCGTGGTTGGAGAGGACCCAGGTGGTGGGGGCTCCGACCTGGTCGAAGGCGTTGAGGCTGGTTTGGATGATGCGGCGCAGTTCGGCCGCGTTCCAGGGGTGGTGGAGGTAGGCGAAGTTGAAGGTTTGGTGCATTTCATCGGGCCGGACCCAGTCGGTGAGGCGGTCCAGGGGGTCGATGGTCGCTTCGGCGCAGAGCACGCGGTCGCCGTCGTATTCGTCGAGGATTTTGCGCCAGGAGCGGTAGATGTCGTGGATGCCGGCCTGGCCGAACATGGGTGCCTGGTGCCCGGGGAAGCCTTCGGAGGAGGCGCCGTCGGCGCG